>NZ_SPPK01000004.1:0-300000 GCF_004569505.1 Dysgonomonas mossii | reverse complement strand
AAGAGGATAGTACCCTTAATTGTAAAATTCCACCAAATATACTCGCAGTAGTTGCCTATCCCGGAAAAATAGATTTGAGTAAATATATTAACGAGGGCAGATTGCTGTGGAGAACTCCGAACGGAAAGTCCTGTAAAGTATATATTATAACTACAAGTAACAGTTATGCATTACACCCCGATTATGGGAAAGAACTCGTTGATGTATACTTTGCTGATTTTGAGAAGAAGGTGGGAGATGCGGCAAAGGCAGGAATGAATTATTTCTTTCAGGACGAATTGTCGTATCCTATCGAAATTGGTTCGTGGTCGGAAGATTTCCGCAACGAGTTTGAGAAAAGAAAAGGATATGACATTCTGCTCTATCTGCCGGCTTTGAAAGAAAATATAGGCGATATAACACCTAAGGTACGTATCGATTATTGCGACGTTTTAATGGATTTGGCAGAAGACCGATACTTCAAACCAATATATAACTGGCATGCCGAAAGAGGATTAATATACGGTTGCGATAACTTGGAAAGAGGTATAAACCCTTTAGCATATGTTGATTATTTCAGAGCAAACAGTTGGTATACAGCACCGGGTAACGATGCTCCGGCAAGGGGGTCGAGTTTTATGTCTACAAAGGTCTCGAGCTCGATAGCTCATCTTAACAAACGTCCTCGCACCTGGCTCGAAGCATTCCATAGTATGGGGTGGGGGAGTTCGGGCTCATGGCTTACCCATCAGATTGATCATCACTTTATGGCAGGTGGCAATCTTGTATGCATGCATGGTCTTTATTATTCTACCCATGGAGGCTGGTGGGAGTGGGCACCGCCTTGTTTTCATTTCAGGATGCCTTATTGGCCTCATATGAAAAAATGGCTCGAATACACCCAACGGTTGAGTTATCTTATGAGTCAAGGACACCATGTGTGTGATATAGCACTCATGTACCCTACCGAATCGATGCAAGCATATTCGACCTCGACCCCTAAGCAAGTATTTGATTTAGCTCAAAAAATGAGTGACGGAGGACTCGATTACGATTTTGTGAACTATTCGTTTTTACAGAAAGCTACTATCGAAAAACAATCTATATCTATTGCCGATGAAAAATATAAAGTAATAATATTGGCGGATATGGAGGCAATACATCACAGTTCACTCTTGAAGATATTAGAGCATTACCGTGCAGGAGGTATTGTGTTAGCTACAGGAAAACTGCCTAAAGCAAGCACTCTGTCTGGAGAAAACAGCAACGAAGTTGATGCTATTGTAAAAGAGATATTCGGGCTTACATCGGCTCAAGCATATGATGGAAAAACTGCTCGTAAACAGACAAATTCAGCGAATGGAGTAGGTTTGTATCTGTCTGATATGGACTCTTTAAATTCTGTTGTGCAGTCATTGATTGTTCCGGATTTCAAACCAAATGGAAATAGAGGAAAAGTACTTCATCGCAAAGTTGGAGACCGTGATATATACATGGTAATGGATGTCCCTAAAGATACAGAATGTTTTTTTCGAACAACAGGGAAAGTTGAGCTTTGGGATGCCCACACTGGCAATATGCAAGATTATCCCGTTGTTCGTCAAACAAAAGATGGAACCTATTTATTGCTAGAAAAAGAATCTGAAAATTCATACTTATTCGTCTTCTCTCATGGAGAACCTATACTTGCCAATAAAGTGCAGAAACAAGAACAATTAACCTCTGAGGTTTTATTGGATGGAAAATGGGAGGTAGAACTGTTACCTACTATGAATAATAAGTGGGGTGATTTTCGCTTACCTGCATCTGAAGAATTGATTGGTGCTGAAGCAAGGTCTTTTCGTAATAGTCCGGCTACAAATACAAAGACCGATTGGGTCAAATCGGATTTTGACGACTCCCACTGGCCGGAAGACATCTATGGTTATGGTCCACAGGCTTTTCTCGACACTGTGTCAAAAGATATTTCTATAACAGATGCGATTCATCAGACAAAAGAAAAAGAGAGCGTCCTTTATAATTTCTCATGGCAATATGGAGTTTGGGATAACCCCGGTTCGCAGGGTATGCACGGGCTGAAAGGGAAAGTTGACGACCGCTTTTTTATATTAAACAGCGGAGGTCATCAGATTTATCAGACGTACATTTATGCACCCCACAATGGCATATATAAAATTCAGATAGACGGAACAAGACCATATACGATTTTGATAGATGAGAAAAAGGTGGATGATCGCTTCATACTTGCGAAAGGTTGGCATAAATTATTGATTGCATATGCTGATACTAAGCAAATAAATTACAGAATGGAAAGAGGTGCCCTCCACGACTTTAGAGATAGAAGTGCTGTGATATTATTTCCGGATACAGTCGTCTTGCCAACGAAAGATTCATCTTATTTATCTTCCGTTTCTATGCGCTGGCTGAACACAAAGCATTTGATATATGATCCTTATAGAGGTAAATATAAGCGTTGGAATTACCGTTTTCGTTCTGTTCCCGGTCTCTATGAAATGGAATTTAAGATAGCTGGTTGCGACCTGAAAGTATGGATTGATGGAGTAACTATCCCTAAAGAGTATATCCGGTTACTTAAAGAAGACATGCAAGGAAGTAATATTTATCGGGTTACCTTACCTCATATACAAAAGGAAGTAGGGTGTGTTGCCTTTTCGGTCGAACGGAAAACAGGATATCAAGGGACAGCTGTGTTGTGCGAACCAATTAAATTACGAACAGCAAAGGGACTTATGAAAATAGGAGATTGGTCTAAAACCGGAGCTTTGAAATATTATTCGGGGGGAATGTATTACAGAACGGATTTTTCACTAGACTCTTTGTCCGGGAATATGAAAGCTATGCTAGATCTCACAGATGTGATTGCGACTTGTGAAGTTAAGATAAATAGTCAGTCGGCTGGAATATTGATGAGTCCTCCTTATCAAGTGGATATTACACCTTACTTGTTACCGGGTATTAATAAAGTTGAGATATTGGTCTATAGTACCTTGGCTAATCATTACCAAACTATACCGACTCCATATCGCAGTACTCCCGAAGCCGGACTAATAGGCCCCGTAAAAATAAAGATATATAACTAGTTGTATATTACTATAAAAAACAATTAATCATGAATAAATATAAATTGTTCTTTTTTATTTTCGCACTGATGAATATCAGTCTTTATACTTGTTATGGAGCTGAAATAGAAGATACAGGCTCTATTAAGATTATACCCTTCCCTCAGGAAATTATCCTTCATAAAGGGAAATTTTGTATGACATCAGCTACGCCCATTTATACAAATCTTGAAGGAAAAGAGAAAAAGCTGATTCTCGATTTTGTGAAGCAATCTCCTCTTCGGTTGAGTAATGAGACCAATAATACAAAACAGGGAGGTCTACAATTGATTATTACCGAGAATAAAGGGAATATTCCTGATACTTACCATTTGATAGTCAGCCCTTCGAGTATCAAAATTGAGGCGTCAGCAAGCGTGGGAATCTTCTATGGTTTGCAATCTCTACTTCAACTTGCGGAACAATACGGAGCTCAGAATATTCCGGCATTAACAATCCACGATACACCGTATCTCAACCATCGCGGATTAATGATAGATGTATCTCGTCATTTCTTCTCTAAAGATTTTCTGAAGAAACAATTGGATTTGATGGCTTATTACAAGATGAATCGTTTTCATTGGCATTTGGTCGATGGTACGGGGTGGCGTGTAGAGATAAAAAAATATCCTCAACTTACACAGCAGGCTGCATGGCGCCCATACGAAAATCTTGTGGAGTGGTCTGATAAAGGACGGCAATATTGTGAAAAAAGCCCAAACGCCTACGGAGGTTATTATACTCAGGAAGATGTAAAAGAAATTGTAGCATATGCTTCGAGCAAATATATTACAGTCATTCCCGAAATAGAGATGCCGGGGCACAGTGAAGAAGTATTGGCTGTATTTCCTCAACTGTCATGTGCCGGAAAAGCTTATGTCAATAGCGATTTTTGTATAGGTAATCCAGAAACATTTATCTTTTTAGAAGATGTATTGACCGAAATAATGGCTTTGTTTCGTTCAGAATACATTCATATAGGAGGAGACGAAGCGGAGAAAAAGGGTTGGCAATCTTGTTCTAAATGCGCAGATTTAATGGAAAAAAAAGGTTTGAAAGATGTAGATGAATTGCAAAGCTATATGATTCATCATATCGAAAACTTCTTAAACAAAAACGGGCGCAGACTTTTGGGATGGGACGAAATAATGCAGGGAGGATTAGCCCCAAATGCAACAGTAATGTCATGGCGTGGCGAAGAATATGGTATAAAAGCTGTACAAGCGGGGCATGATGCCATTATGACCCCTATAAAATATTGCTATTTGAACTTCTATCAGGATGCCCCTGAATCGCATGTGCTATCCTGGGCAGGATATACACCCATTGAGAAGGTTTACTCTTACAATCCTGTACCAGACTCTGTGAATGTCGAAGAGAAGAAACATATATTGGGTATACAAGCGAATGTGTGGACAGAGTATATACCAACAGAAAATATCGCCGAAATGATGATCTGGCCGAGAGCATTAGCTATCGCTGAAACTGGCTGGACACAACCGGATAGAAAATCGTTCATCCGATTTAAAGAAAATGCATTGAATGCTGTCGAGTACCTGAAAAACAAGGGCTATAATCCCTTTGATCTGAAGCATGAAGTAGGTGAGCGTAAAGAATATTCTGATACTCTGAAACATTTGGCCATAGGAAAGCCTGTTGAATATAAACAGCCATTTTCGGATGAGTATCCGGCAGGAGGAAAAGATGCATTAGTAAATGGTTTACAAGGGGGATGGTCGTGTGATAATAACCGATGGCAAGGTTTTATAAACAATGGGATGGATGTTGTTATCGATTTGCAAACTACGCAGACCGTTCATTCAATACAAGCTACTTTCATGCAAGATGCCTTTGGTTGGTGTTGGATCCCCAAAGATGTGGAAATATACACTTCGGCAGACAGCCAAAACTTCACATTACTTTCTACTGTCACAAATGATATTCCATTTACACAGGTAGGTTTCTTTCTGAAAGAATTTGCATGGAAAGGAAATGTAGAGGCTCGATATATACGGTATGTTGCTAATCCGGACAAAAGCAATACAAAGGTAGGATTTATCTTTACCGATGAAATCGTTGTAAGATAATCTATTTCAATAACTAAATCAAGTTGTAAATCAATGTCAACAAAACTTGTAAACTTAAATAATCGACTTTTATCCTTAGATGTAATGAGGGGGATAACCATTGCCGGTATGATTATGGTAAACAATCCCGGATCATGGGAATACGTTTATGTTCCATTGAGGCATGCAGATTGGAATGGGCTAACGCCAACCGATCTGGTTTTCCCTTTTTTTATGTTTATAATGGGAATATCTTGTTATGCCTCGCTGCGTAAATTCGATTTTGAACCTACTAAACAGGTTATTAGCAAAATATTGAAACGAACATTTCTTATTTTCTTTGTCGGATTATTTTTAGCATGGCTTGGGCTATCTGTTTCCACTTTTTTTCAATTGAAAAGCACAGGTTTGCCATTCTTTCATCTTCTGGAACTTTCGGTAACGAACTTTGAACATCTTCGCATATTGGGGGTAATGCAACGATTAGCTCTTTGCTATGGAGTGGCATCTTTGATTATTATATTCGTTAAGCATAGGTACATTCCATACATAATTGCCATAGGCCTTGTCTGCTATTTCTTGATTCTTATTTTTGGGAATGGATTTCAGCCCGACGAAAGTAATATTTTAGGAATAATAGATCGCTATATTTTGGGTGAACAACACATGTATATAGAGCGCGGAGTAGAACCCGAAGGTATTTTGAGTACTATTCCATCTGTTTGCCATGTATTGATCGGTTTCTTATGTGGTAAAATGTTGATAACAATCAAAGACAACAAAGACCGCATGTTAAATCTGTTTTTATGTGGAACTATACTTCTGTTTTTGGGCTTTTTGTTCAACTATGGTTGTCCGATTAATAAAAAAATCTGGTCACCCACCTTTGTCCTTACTACATGCGGATCGGGAGCACTGTTGCTATCATTGTTGATCTGGATTATTGATGTGAAAGAATATAAATCGTGGAGTCTTTTCTTTCAATCGTTCGGAGTTAATCCTCTTGCAATCTATGTATTTGCGGGTATAGTCTCTGTTTTAGTTGATTCTATTCCTTTGAATAATACTGGATTTGGTTTTAAAAGTTGGTTATATGCAATTCTAGCAAGGAATATAGACCCTTATCTGGCTTCATTTTCTTTGGCTTTACTATTCATTGCGGTTTGTTGGGGATTGGCGCATTTTTTGTATAGAAAGAATATATATATAAAGCTCTGATATTTGATCTTGTTGATATATATTAATATTAAAGACAAAGAAGCTGTCACAAAATTTGAGTCTCAGCTTCTTTGTCCATAATTTAGATACTGATGACGTGGGATGTTTTCTTTCGATTTTCAAGTCCCACGGCTAAGCCTTTTTTGACTGCTTTTTAATGGGATTTTCTGCTAGGGTCTGAAAACAAAAAAGTCCTGAATTCTGCTGAATTTCAGGACTTTTCGTCGATTTGTAAATCTTACTAGCGGTATGGACGGGATCCATTATTTTTTAGTTAAAAAACTACATATCAAATATTTGCCTTACCTAATTTTGCAAAGGTGAACACTTTGTAATATTTCAAAATATCACATTTTGTCTTAGTATAAGACACACTTGTCCGTACATTAGTTACTCATTACAAATATAATATATTTTAATTATATGCCAAAATTTGAAGAAGTACTTAGCTATATCAGCTAATATTTTCAAAGTAAAAAGTCTTACACTGAATTTAGAGAGAGGCATGTGAACCTTTCTCCTTATATCGTACTTTTCAGTGTATTATAATTTCAAAGAAACTGTTGGTTACGAATTAGCAACGCTTTTTTTACAGTATTTTAAGCAGTTATTGTCTATGAATTGTCTGTCTCATATCTAGGTTCAAAGATAGCAAAAACTAATATTTATTCACTTCTATTTCAATCTTTATTTAGCTCCTTTCCACATCGAAAATATTAATTAGGGCATATATTATCTATTACTATCAAGAATTTTAAGACAATATTTTCATCATTACATAGCAACAGATCGCAACATTTATCGTATATTAATTATTACATTAATAAATGAAGAATCTAAATTAATAAATCTGCAGAATGTAATTATGAACTTAGTATTTGGACTAAGCACAGTAGATATACGCCTACGCTTAATATGATAAGTAAAGATAAATATATGCGACAATAAGCTACATAATTAGTTTGGGAGGACTACGTGTTGATATCGATAAAATAAGTAGTAGTAATAGTTTAATCTGATCCAAAACAATCAGCTTTGCAATAACTACACTTATGGGCTGCAGCCATACACTCCTAGTTTTTGTGAAGTAAATTATAAAAAGAAAAAAGACAAATACAGCAATCATGGTGCTGATCAGATAACATCTGTTCAGATGTACATTTCGAAGTTTCAGAACAAAAATGGCTGTGATCTATGAATATGAAGTGTAGCGGTTTCGTTAGTACTATACTAATGAAAATACTTATTAATACAACTGCAACTTTCTTTCTATATATCATATAGCACCTATTTCTTTTCCTTGTAAGAGTAATATTATATATGAATAATATAATCACGTATTTCAATTAAAGCCACATGGTTAACTTTTATTTTGAGAAGATGGTATCTTCTATTAAAAACTGAAAAATACAACAACTAAATATTATCAAAGCATATATTAATTTGTAGTTTTGTTATATAATCAATAATGGGAATATGGCTGTAATATTTATAAAAAACATGGTATGCAATCGCTGTATATTGGTGATAAATGCTGAATTGGAAAAAATTGGCATTAAAGTGAACAGCATTAAACTGGGTGAGGTTTCTTTGGAAAAAGAACTATCTAAAGATGAGAAGACCAGATTAATCAATAGCCTAAATTTATTAGGATTTGAACTCATTGATGATTCCCGAAGCCAAATTATTGAACAAATTAAAAATATTATCATCCGATGTGTTCATTACGAAGAAGCGAGTCTGAAATTAAATCTTTCAGAAATATTAAGTACTGAATTACACCATGATTATCATTATTTATCAAATCTATTTTCTAAGATAGAAGGTATAACAATAGAAAAATATTTAATTGCACAGAGGATCGAAAGAGTTAAAGAATTATTGGTCTATGATGAACTATCTTTAAATGAGATAGCCTTTCTCCTTAATTATTCAAGTGTTGCATATCTTAGCAACCAATTTAAAAAAACTACAGGGCTCACCCCAAGTCATTTTAAACAAATAAAAGAGGATAAAAGAAAACCATTAGATAAGGTGTAAATCTTACAAATCATTTCTACAATTCTACAACATAAACTATCTGCTTATATATAATTTTGTTCCATAAAGTTAAGTGGACATATAATAAATTATAATCATATAAGACGCTAGTTGTATGAAAGAACAAAAATTAGAAACTATTCTTGAAGTAAAGAATCTCAAGAAAGTATATTTTAAAGAAGATGGAGAGACTCTCATTGCAGTCAATGGTATATCCTTTGATCTGATAAAAGGAGAAATATTCTCTTTCTTAGGACCTAATGGTGCAGGCAAGAGTACAACAATCAATATGTTAACAGCTCAACTAACCCCGACATCAGGAGAAATCATTTTTCAAGGTCAGTCTTTGAAGGATAATCCCATTTTCGCAAAAAGTAAAGTTGGGGTAGTCGCTCAACATAACAATCTAGACAGGGGGCTCACTGCTCGTGAAAATTTAATTTACCATGGACGGTATTTTGGAATGAGTGAATCTGAAGCTGTAAATCGGGCTGATGAACTGCTTGAAAGTTTTGGCCTTACAGATTGGAAGAATGATTATGTCAAAAGTTTTTCAGGGGGTATGGCACAGCGATTGAAAATAGCTAGGGCAATAATGCATCAACCTGAAATATTGTTCTTGGATGAACCTACTACAGGACTGGATCCTGCCTATCGGGAAGTTTTATGGAAGCAGGTGTTAAAATTGAATAAAGACTTTAATACAACTGTGTTTCTTACAACTCATTATATGGAGGAACCAGAGCGTTTTTCCGATAGAGTAGCTATTTATAATAAAGGAGTAATAAAAGCGATTGGAACAGTACAGGAGTTGAGAGAATTAGTTCCTTCCCAAACGATTATTTCTATTACTTTAGATAATGTGACAGAAGAAATTGTAGATGAAGTAAAAAAGCTACCAGATGTTATTAGTTTGAGTCTAAAAGATGAAAAGAACTTTATAGTATATGCTGAAAACAGTAGGAATGTACTTAATGAACTCCTTGTCTGGATCGAAAATAAGCATCTTAGCTTAGAAAGTATCAATCTAAGTGCTACGACTTTGGATGATATGTTTATATATTTGACAACTAATGATTTGAAAATCAATTAAATATGTTATGGAAAAGAAATTAAATCAGTTGAATGTGTTTCAAATAATGGTAAAACGGGATTTGCTTATCCAAAGCCGAGGTTGGAAAGAGTTTGTCTTTAGGGTAGGGATGTTACCTTTTATATTGATTTTAACATATGGGTTTGTTCTGCCCCAAATAGGGGTATTAGATATTGCTTTTCCGAATCAGATGTTTCCTGGTATGCTTGGTATGAGTTTGTTAGTTACAGGGATTCACGGAACAGCTGTGCCATTAGCAATGGATTTTAACAGCACACGAGAAATCGAAGATAGGCTTCAAGCTCCCGTTAATATAAGGGTTGTAGCTTGGGCGAAGATGTTTGTGGGAATAATTGAGTCTTGGATTGGAGCACTGATTGTGCTGCCTATCTCTTTGATATTTATGGGTAGTCATCTCAATATTTCGCTAGATGTCGCGAGTGGCTTTTTTTTATTTGTCGTACTTTTACTTAGTTCTATTACATCTGCAACATTAGGATTATTAGTTGGAACCATCGTAAAACCAACCCAGATTGCAGCTATGTTTCCTGGTTTTTTGATGCCTTTGATATTTACTGGAGCTATCTTTTTCAATTGGTCAGGGCTTCAGGCAATTCCTGTAATGAAGTATCTGACTCTCATTAATCCATTAGTATATATCAATGAAGCATTACGCTTTATTCTTAATTCAACTGGAGAAACGATGCCTATAATATTCAGTCTATCTGGAATTATCATATTTACTCTACTCTTGGGGTATTATGGAATGAATCGATTTATTAAAATGGCAAATAGATAAATAGACTTTATAGTTCCAAACAGACCGTTAATTTCAAAATTATATAAATGAAATAAATAGGTATAAGTTCCATAAATAATTAATTAATATTTTAGTTAGATTCTATTAGTCGATGAGTTAATTTATTCTTTCAGATAATACTTTTGCGACGACAGTATACAGTAAAACTTCAGTTTTACTGTATATTATTTTATTAATACCAGAAGTCAAATAAAGATATTTACACATAACGTTTAAGATTTTGTAAATTAAGATCACTTTATCACTTTTTATATGTTTTTATATATAACATTTGATATATATGTATATCTTTGTACATTAAGAGATTTTACACTAAATGTTTAGTTAATGAAACGCTTTTCATCAGTATTACTTTCACTAATAATCCTTGTCGCCGGGGCTCATCCCGTATTGGCAATGCATTTTTGTGCTGGTGATTTCTATTCTGTTGATTTAGCTAAACCTAATCAGTCCAATCATTCTTGCTGTGATAAGATGGAGGACATGTCTAAAGAGAATTGCGAAGGCGGATCTCAGTCCCATCATAAATCAGATTCATCTCTTACCGAAGAACATGGCAATTGTTGTACATTTAAACATGTGAAATTGTCGACAGATGACTATGACTATCAAGTTCAGCAGTCTAGTTTAAATAATATACAGCCATTTTTTACAACTATTTGGTTTGTATTATATTCAGCTCTCAACTATTTTGAATTTGATAGTTCTGTAATAGTTCAACGTATTTTCCCACCTGGAGGTTTGGACAAGTTAAATATAGACTTGCTCACCTATATTTGCATCTACCGCATTTGATTTTATAAGCCTAGTAATTACATGTTACTATTTAGCAGAACAACTATTATTGTTGCTTTGTTACACTTGCATATATCCAATTCTTATTATATGTCTATGCTTATAAAATTAAAATATAATGAGTCCATATCATTTTCTGATAGGATTAGCATTCTTACCGAGCTATATCCTTGCTCAAAACTATAAGGTTATAATACATCCTCAGGATTCTATTATAATCCGTACTGATAAATCCAGATATTTATTACCTCAGGATTCTACACTTATTGTTGATGTTCGAACCCCTGATGAATTTGTTCAGGCACATTATCCAGGAGCACTCAACTTACCGTTAGATACGCTTATCGGTTCTGAAGAGATATTGAAAAAATATAAAAATGTAGTTGTTGTCTGCCGTACAGGCAAAAGGAGTAAAAAAGCAAAAGCTGTTTTGGAACAAAATGGCCTGGAGAATGTATATGATGGGGGGGACTGGCAAATTTTAAATGAGTAAATACAATATTAAATAATTCTTACTATGCTTAACAAAATTATTAAGTATTTTTTAAATAACAGATTGATAACATTGTTATTGCTTGTTATTCTAATTGTTTGGGGATTATCAACTGCACCTTTTAACTGGCATGGAGGATTATTACCTCGCGATCCGGTTCCGGTAGATGCTATCCCTGATATAGGAGAGAACCAGCAAATAGTGGCATCCGAATGGATGGGACGTTCACCGAAAGACATTCAGGATCAGATAACTTATCCACTGACAACATCCCTATTAGGGATACCTGGGGTAAAAACCATCCGTAGTACATCCATGTTCGGAATGTCTTTCATCTATATCATATTTGATGACAATATAGAGTTTTACTGGAGTCGTTCTCGTATTCTGGAAAAACTAAACTCTCTCCCAGCCGGAACACTTCCAGAAGGGGTACAACCTAGTTTAGGACCAGACGCAACCGCTTTAGGTCAGATATTTTGGTATACATTGGAAGGTCGTAATCCTGAAACGGGAAAACCGACCGGAGGTTGGGATCCTGATGAATTAAGAACTGTTCAGGATTTTTATGCCAAATATTCTATTTCATCAGCCGAAGGGGTCTCAGAAGTAGCTTCTATCGGTGGATATATCAAAGAGTATCAGGTTGAGATAAATCCGAATGCTATAAGAGCATTCAATGTTACCATTATGGATGTGATGGGAGCTATTCAAAAGAGTAATCTGGATATCGGAGCCGAAACTGTAGAAATCAACAAGGCAGAATATCTGGTTAGAGGCCTGGGATACATAAAAAAAGTTTCAGATCTGGAAGAAGCTGTTGTGACAGTCCGAAATGGAGTTCCGGTTAAAATCAAGGATGTTGCATTTGTGAACCTAGGACCAGCTACCCGTCGGGGTGGACTGGATAAAGAAGGTGTTGAAGCAGTAGGTGGAGTTGTTGTTGCCCGTTATGGTTCTAATCCGATGCAGGTCATACAAAATGTAAAAGATAAGATCAAGGAAATGGAAGCCGGCCTTCCTCAAAAGACATTAGCTGACGGTACTGTTTCCAAAGTGACTGTAGTTCCCTTTTATGATAGGTCCGGGTTGATACAGGAAACAATCGGGACGCTTGAAACAGCTTTGTCTCATGAAGTCCTTATTTGTATTATTGTCGTTATTGTGCTTGTCTTTAATCTAAGAGCATCGGTTGTTATATCGAGTATTTTACCCATAGCTGTACTTATGACGTTTATACTTATGCGTTATCTGGGTATTGAAGCCAATATTGTGGCTTTGTCCGGTATTGCCATAGCTATCGGGGTAATGGTAGATGTTGGTGTCGTTTTTGTCGAGAATATTATCCGGCATATGGAAGAGGAATCGAATAAGGGTATAACGAAAGGGAAAGCTTTTGTAGATTTGATATACAAGAGTGTTAGCGAAGTATCAGGTGCATTGTCTACTGCTATGTTAACTACTATTATCAGTTTCCTTCCTGTATTCGCTATGGAAGCTCAAGAAGGTAAGCTATTTAAACCTCTAGCCTATACGAAGACTTTTGCCCTATTATCTGCTTTCTTACTTGGAGTAGCAATGCTACCTACATTGGCTTATTATGTCTTTTCTCTCAAAATAAGCTCCAAGCTAATTCGCAAGGTTTGTAACATCACACTAGTTGTTAGTGGTATTATCTTGCTTATATCTACAGGGATTGTACCTGTGATTGGATTGACTCTATTCGGGCTGAATAATTTATTTTCTCATAAATGGAATAATAATAAAATACCTACCTATCTAAATGTTGGGATAGCAATTCTAATTGCAGTGTATTATCTTACTATAGAATGGTTACCTGTAGGTACGAAGGAAGGTATTCCTGTCAATTTTATTTTTGTTGTTCTGGCTATTGCTGTTATATTGGGTATGCTATGGGTATTGGTGCTTTATTACGAACGGATTCTGCGTTGGTGTCTTGCCCATCGTTGGAAGTTTATGCTCATACCTGTTGTTACAGTATTCTTCGGTATGATTATCTGGATGGGATTTGATAAGACATTCGGATTTGTAGCTAATGGCTTTGAAGCTATAGGATGGAAAACATTCAGGCAAACAAGTGTATGGCAAGCGTCCAGTAATAAATTTCCGGGTGTTGGAGAAGAATTTATGCCGAGTTTGAATGAAGGTTCTTTCCTTTTGATGCCTACAAGTATGCCTCATACCGGTATAGAACAAAATCTTGGTTATATCGAAACATTGGATAAGCGTATATCGAATATTCCTGAGGTGGAAATCACGGTAGGTAAATGGGGGCGTGTTAATTCAGCCCTTGACCCTGCACCAACCCAGATGTTCGAAAACACCATAAATTATCGTCCAGAATATATTTTGGATCAAAATGGACATCGCCAACGCTTCAAAGTAAACGGAAAAGGTGAGTTTTTGCTTGCTAATGGATCGGTTTATAATCCCAAAAATGAGTTCAGGATTATTCCTGCAGACAGCTTAATTATTGATGAGAACGGGGATTATTTCCGTCAATGGCGTCCTAAAATAAAGAAAACGGATGATATCTGGCAGGAAATCGTAAATATATCTCATATGCCGGGACTTACCTCTTCTCCGAAATTGCAACCGATAGAGGCCCGTCTGGTTATGTTATCAACGGGAATGCGTGCTCCGATGGGAATAAAAGTATCAGGTCCTGACCTTGAGTCTATTGAGAAAGGTGGTAAAGCTCTAGAGACCGCATTGAAAGATGTACCGTCGATACTTCCTTCAACAGTATTTTATGATCGAGCAGTAGGAGCTCCATATATCGAAATCAAGCTGAACCGAGAGAATATGGCAAGGTACGGTATTACTGTAGCTGATTTGCAAGAAGTAATCAGTGCGGCAGTAGGAGGCATGCCATTGACGACGACGGTAGAAGGACGAGAACGTTTTCCTGTCAGATTACGGTATCCCCGTGAGTTGAGAGAAAATCCTGAAGAACTGTCCCGGCTTATTATACCTACAGCAACAGGTGCACAGATTCCTCTTAGTGAGGTGGCAGATATAGAATATACAAAAGGAGCCCAAATGATACAAAGTGAAAATACCTTTCTCTTGGGATATGTTATTTTCGATAAAGCAGCAGGTAAGGCCGAAGTTGAAGTTGTGAAAGAAGCCGATAAAATATTAAAAGGAAAAATTGCATCGGGAGAGATTCAACTACCGAAAGGAGTTTCGTACAAGTTTGCAGGAAATTATGAACAGCAGGAACGTGCAGCTAATCGCTTACTTATAGTAATACCATTGAGTCTACTTGCTATATTGCTTATTCTTTATTTCCAATTTAAAACAGTTACAGCGTCACTAATACATTTCTCGGGTGTTATAGTCGCTTTTGCCGGAGGATTTATTCTGCTATGGTTGTATGGAGAACCTTGGTTTATGAATTTCTCAATAGGAGGAAATAATCTGCGAGACATGTTCCAGATGCATCCGATCAACTTAAGTATAGCTGTATGGGTTGGATTTATAGCCCTGTTCGGTATAGCTACTAATGATGGAGTCTTGATGGGGACTTATATACATGATACATTTCTGAAAGAAAATCCTCACACAAAAGATGAAATAAGGGAAGCTGTAGTACATGCCGGATTAAAAAGGGTACGTCCGGCTGCTATGACCACGGCAACAGCACTTATTGCGTTATTGCCTGTACTGACCTCTACCGGAAAAGGATCTGATATAATGATCCCGATGGCTATACCTACTTTCGGGGGGATGCTAATACAGTCCATGACCATGTTTGTTGTTCCTGTATTTCAGTGCTGGTGGAGAGAATCAGCTATCAGAAAGCACGGAAGTATTAAAGAATAAAAACAAAACTTATGAAAAGAAATTATGTAATATATTTATTGGGTGTATTGGTAATGGCGATTTCTCTTACGAATGTTTATGGGCAGACTGGAGATTCCTTAAACCATTACTTACAGGTTGCGGCTCAAAATAATCCGGGTGTAAAGGCTGATTTTCTGGCCTACAAAGCATCATTGCAAAAGATACCGCAAGCAGGAGCCTATCAGGATCCAAATCTGGAAATGGGAGTTTACCTTCAGCCTATGGATATCATAGGCGGAAAGCAGGTTGCGGAGTTCAAGCTGATGCAGATGCTTCCATGGTTCGGGACAAAGAAAGCCGCACAAACAGAAGCGATGCATATGGCCAAGATGTCTTATGAAAAATTCAGGGAAACAAGAGACAATCTTTATCTGGATGTTTATACACAGTGGTATATCTTATGCAGTTTGCAGCAACGTTTACTGAATAATAGGGAAAATAAGGCATTGCTCACCCAACTGGAAGAGTTGGCTATACGGAAATTTTCTTCCCCATCAGGGAGTTCTTCATCCCGATATTCGATAGCTTCACCAGTTCCGTCTTCGTCCTCTAGTGGTCTACCTGCCGTATCCGGAGGAGGGATGTCTGGTATGTCCTCAATGGGAGGCAACAGTTCCGGGTCAACAATTGGAAGCTCTTCAGGTATGTCTTCAATGGGAGGGGGGGCAGGTGGAATGTCTTCCTCTATGGGTTCTACCCCATCGGGAATGTCAGATGTCCTTCGTATACAGCTTGAGATCGCAGAAATAGATAATAATATAGCGAGTCTGCTTTCAGAGATAAAAGCGGAGAAGGCAAAGTTTAACACCTACCTGAACCGGGAAGTCGGCCATGATGTCGAGATTCCGGAATCGTTTACTCAGACAGCTTTTTTATTCGACGGGGTATCTATCATGTCCAAGATAGAGAATCAAAATCCGATGCTTGGAATGATAACCGAGGAAGGGCTTTCATATAAGGCAAAGGCCGAAATGGATAAAAAGATGAGTTATCCGATGTTCGGTATCGGGTTGCAATATATGGTTAATAAGAAGACCGATGAAGCTATGCTTTCAATGGGAGATATGAATGGCAAAGATATGATCATGCCTATGTTCTCAGTGAGTATACCCTTATACCGAAATAAATATAAGGCACAGCAGCGGGAAAGCAAACTGTGGTGGCAATCGAGCCGAGAGAAGTATACCAATACGCGTAACAGTCTGGAATCGGAATTATATAAGACCAAGCATTTACTGGACGATGCCTCCCGCAGAGTATCATTGTATAAGAAACAGGAGGAATTAGCCAAGACGACCTATAACCTGATAGTTCAGGAATTTGTTTCCGGCAAGAGCGACCTGACTAATGTTATCCAGGTGCAACGCCAGCTTCTGGACTACCAGTTAAAAGGAGCGGAATCAATAGCCAGTTACAACACGATGGTTGCTTCTATCGAGAAATTAATATCATTTAAACAAGAAACAGAACAATAAAAACATACATATCATGGATACGAATAAGCTAAAACAAGTGTTCAGAAATAATTATGTCAGGTATGGGATTATCCTGATAGCCGGTCTACTTCTGGGCTGGTTAATCTTCTCAGGCGGCTCGGAGAGTATACCCGGAGAAGATCATTCCGGGCATACACATGAGATGACTACCGATGAGAACGGCAAACAGGTTTGGACCTGTTCAATGCACCCACAGATAAAGATGGATAAGCCAGGCAAATGTCCGATTTGTGCGATGGATCTGATTCCGTTGAAAACAACAGGCTCGGGAGATGCGGCAATCGATCCGTCGGCTATCCAGATGTCGGCAGAAGCGGTTGCACTGGCCAATATCCAGACAACGGTTGTAAGTAAACAAAATCCGGTAAAGGAACTGCGCCTTTACGGAACCGTTCAGGCAGACGAGCGTTTGTCTCAATCCCAGACCTCTCATGTCAACGGACGTATAGAAAAACTGTTTGTAAATTTTACAGGAGAACGTGTGGGTCAGGGTCAGACTATAGCGACTATTTATTCCCCTGAATTGTTGAGTGCGCAACAGGAGTTGCTGGAAGCGGCAAAGATGCAATCAGTTCAACCGACCTTATTGCAGGCAGCCCGAGAGAAACTACGTCTCTGGAAGCTTACCGATGAGCAGATATCACGGATAGAACGATCAAAAACGGTATCTCCTTATGTTGAAGTCAAAGCTACAACCAGTGGTATTGTGGTTGGAAAAAAAGTAAGCCAAGGGGATTATATCAATCAGGGCAATGTTCTGTTTGATATCGCCAATCTCTCACGAGTGTGGATTATGTTTGATGCATATGAATCGGATCTTCCCTTTTTAAAGGTTGGAGATAAATTGGAATACAGCCTTCAGGCCTTACCCGGTAAAACCTTTTCTGGTACAATCTCGTTTATCAATCCTATCTTAGATCCTGTAACCCGTACGGTTAAGATTCGTATAGAGGCTTCCAATCCGGGCACTCAATTAAAGCCGGAAATGTATGCCAATGCTGTAATAAAGTCACCTTTAAATCAGTATGATAATCAATTTGTTATACCTAAGTCTGCTATTCTCTGGACAGGAAAGCGGTCGATTGTATACATGAAGCAGCCAGGAACGGTGACTCCGTCTTTCATGCTTCATCAGGTTGAACTGGGTCCATCTTTAGGCGATTCGTATGTAGTTCTATCAGGAATCAACGATGGTGACGAAATTGTAACTAACGGAGTCTTTACAATAGATGCGAGTGCACAACTGGAGGGTAAACATAGCATGATGAACGAAAGTTCTTCCCGTGCGGTGACCGGACATGAAGGGCATAATATGTCAGGAGGATCACATGCAGGGCATGATATGTCTTCAATGTCGGGGAGTTCTCAACAAGGGATGTCTGCAAAATCCGAACGGAGTATAATTCAAGTACAAGGTCTTTGTGAAATCTGTAAGAATCGTATTGAAAAGGCTGCAAAATCAGTAAACGGAGTAATCTCGGCGACATGGGATGAGAAGACAAAGCAGCTACAATTGAACTTTGATCCGTCAAAAACTTCACTGGATAAGATTAGCGGGGCTATAGCTAAGGCCGGTCATGATACTGACAAGCATAAGGCCAGCAAAGCAGCTTATGATGCATTGCCAAGCTGCTGTAAATACAGAAATAGTTAATATCCGATTTTTATAATAATTAAAACTAGACTAAGATGAAAAAGATTTTTATAGTAACAATGATTTTAGCTGCAACTTTATTTGTAGTATG
Source organism: Dysgonomonas mossii (assembly GCF_004569505.1). Classification (NCBI taxonomy): domain Bacteria; kingdom Pseudomonadati; phylum Bacteroidota; class Bacteroidia; order Bacteroidales; family Dysgonomonadaceae; genus Dysgonomonas; species Dysgonomonas mossii. The sequence continues at coordinate 281,266 of NZ_SPPK01000004.1, read as the reverse complement.
TAATTCTAATGCCTCAAATAAGGTTATACAGGAAGCCCCAAGGATACAAGCTAAACATCCCAGCATGAATCATAATAATCATACTTCTGTACAAAAAGCTGGTCTTGAACATGCTATATTCAGTGTACAAGGGCTTTGTGAAATTTGTAAGGAGCGTATTGAAACTGCGGCAAAAAGTGTGAAAGGTGTTGCTTCTGCCAACTGGGATATAAAAAAGAAGAAAATTGATGTCAATTTCGATTCTAAATTAACAAATCTCGATACTATAAGCAAAGCGATTACGAAGGTTGGACATGACACAGAAAAGTTTAAAGCTGACAGTAAAGCTTATAATTCTCTCCCTAGTTGCTGTAAATATAGAAAATAGACTATAAATAACAGTTTTATTTGATTACCATGATATTTTATAATTAAAATTTAGAAATATGAAAATGAGATTTATAAGTTTATTGATTATTGTTTTTTTTAGTTCTATGACAATCCATGCAAAAGAAAGGACAGAAGAATTCCTTGTGAATGGAAAATGTGATATGTGTCAGGAGCGTATTGTAATGGCAGCTTTATCCCTTAGTGGAGTGACCAAAGCAAATTGGAATATAGATACCAAAATTGCTACCATCACATTTGATGATTCAAAAACAGAGCTTGACAGTATACATGCAAGTATAGCTAAAGCTGGTCATGATACAAAATTGTATAAAGCAGATGATGAAATATACGAAAATTTACTTGCTTGTTGTAAGTATGACAGAAACAAATTGGTTGCACCAGCAAAGCCAAATAGACATATACATAAATAATAGATGTGAGTTTTAAGCTGTAAATAATTTAAGTTAGGTGAGTTTTATATTTGAGAGAAATGCTCATTATGAGCATTTCTCTTACAAAAAGGGTTAATATGAAACATAGATATACCATAAGCGGAATGACTTGTAATCATTGTCGTTTAAGTGTAAAGAAAGCACTAAATACTATTGATGGTGTTAATGCTTCTGTCACATTATCTCCTACGGAAGCCATTATTAAGATGGATAAACATGTGCCAATTGAAATATTTCAGGATGCATTATCAAGAGCTGGTGATTTTACAATAGAAATGGTGCAAGATTCCGAACATGACAATCATCAGGATTATATAGGAATGGCTCATATGCATCAGGAGCATGACCTCAGTCAAGGATCTATCCCTCGGGGACATATTCACCAAAATTCTGATCATGTAGGAGGACATATGATACATATGGGAAATCTTAAGTATAAATTCTGGATTTCTCTTGTTTTGGCAATACCTATTATTTTGTTATCTCCCATGATGGGAATGCAGCTTCCTTTTAGTGTTTCGTTCGAAGGTTCTTATTGGATAGTGCTGTTTTTAGCTTCTTTTCTATATTTCTATGGTGGGTCGCCGTTTCTGGTCGGTGCTGTTAGTGAACTAAAAATGAGACGTCCCGCTATGATGACATTAATATCGATGGGAATCACTGTTTCATATATATACAGTATATATGCCTTTGCAGCCAATTATATTCTGCAAATCCCCGGTCATCAGATGGATTTTTTCTGGGAACTGGCCACACTGATTGTCATTATGTTACTTGGACATTGGATTGAAATGAAAGCAGTAGGAAATGCAGGAAACGCATTGCAGAAAATGGCTGAACTGTTACCAGGTAGTGCACATCTGGTACAACCTGACGGAAGTATGAAAGATATACCTCTTCAACAGATAGAAGAAGGACAGTCTGTTATGGTAAAAGCGGGAGAAAAAGTACCTGCAGACGGGAAAGTAATATCCGGCGAAACATCTGTAAATGAATCAATGATAACCGGTGAAGCTAAGGCGATAAAGAAAAGCGAAGGAGCTAGTGTTATAGGAGGTTCTGTTAATGGAGCAGGTGCTATCGTTATAGAAATTACTGGCACAGGCGAGTCAGGTTATCTGGCACAGGTAATGAAGCTTGTCAGACAAGCCCAACAAAAAAAATCGAGAGCAGAATCTATTTCCGACAAGGTAGCTAAAGCTCTCTTTTATATTGCATTAACAATAGGTGTCATTGCGTTTATTGTTTGGTACTTAACAAGTAAAGATATAAACATTGCATTGGAGAGAATGGTAACAGTCTTTATTATTGCCTGCCCTCATGCCTTAGGCCTGGCAATACCTCTTGTTGTCGCCCGTTCCACATCTTTGGGGGCTTTGCACGGCTTATTGATCCGTAACCGTAATGCTTTCGAAACAGCACGAAATATATCTGTTGTAACGATGGATAAAACAGGTACACTTACTGAAGGGAATTTTCGCGTTTCGATCGTTAAAAGCCTTTCTGATAAATGGGATGATAAGGATATATTAAAGATAATGGCTTCCATGGAGGTTTACTCTAATCATCCGTTAGCAATAGGTATATTGGATAAGGCTAAAGAAGATAAACTAGACTTATCACAAGCAGTAAATATAACTCTTATCAATGGAACAGGTCTTTTAGGAGTGGTCGATGGACAAGAAACCAAAATTGTAACTGCTGCTTATTTAGAGAAGAATGCAATGTTGTATGATAAAGATTTATTTAAGGATTTGGCTGGAGAAGGTAATTCTATCAGCTATCTTTTAATACATAATGAAATTGCAGGCTTAATAGCTCAAGGAGATCAAATTAAACCTGAGGCAAAACTAATTGTAGAAGAACTCCAAAGAGAAAAGATTACTCCTGCCATGTTGACGGGAGATAATGAAGTCTCGGCGAAGGTTGTTGCTGAACGGATTGGTATTAGCGATGTATATGCATCTCTCTTACCTGAAAATAAAGAAAAGGTTATATTAGAATACCAACAAAAAGGGAAAACAGTAATGATGGTTGGTGATGGGGTAAATGATGCTCCGGCTCTAGCGCGTGCAGATATTGGTGTGGCGATAGGTGCTGGAACGGATGTGGCAATAGATTCAGCTGATGTTATACTAGTGAAAAGTAATCCATACGATATTATTCATTTTCTTTCGCTTGCAAAGAATACATCAAATAAAATGACACAAAATCTATGGTGGGGAGCGGGGTACAACATCATTGCTATACCATTGGCAGCTGGAGTTCTTGCCCCTATAGGTATTATACTGAGTCCTGCCATAGGTGCTGTTTTAATGTCTGTCAGCACAGTTATTGTTGCAATAAATGCGTTAATGTTACGACTGAAATAATTTTCATTTTTCATACTTGATAATAGTAATTTAATTTGTTTTTATTTGATTCTGGTAAGTGTCACACCGGCATATGAAAGGACCTGATAAGTTAGAGTATATATGTCGGTGTACTTTACATTGAAGTAAAAAAAGTGAAGGATATTCTTCTGCGGACTGGGAGATAAAAAGAAAAAACTTCATGTAAATTTCTATTCTTAGCAATTACCGGTATGTTGTAAAGTGTAACAATATAGGATGAAAATCCTATAATTACTATGACTAATAATTTATTTAATAATTAATATATCAGAGCAGTTATAGATAAAAATAGGATATGAGTAATAAGGTTAAATTGAGTGCTGTTAAAAAGAATACTTTTCAACCTGAGAAATATATATATTTTTATAAATATATATCAGTTATTAGTTTAATTATTGGATCAATTATTGGTCTCTTATTCTGGTATCTATTTATACGATGTGGTAATAGTTCTTGTGTAAGACATAATTATCCTGTTCCGGCAATAGGAATATCAGCCTTTATCACATGGTGTATATTTATTTCAATTTTTAAAAGAGGATAATTCATATATTATTAATTAAAAATATAAAAGACATATAATGACATATAATAATCAAACAATATTATCTTCCGAATTTGAAAAGATAGTATTAAAATTTGGGAAAATAATTATAAAAAACAGAAAGAAAATATTGAATCAATTTGACTTATCATTCACTCAATTTGAAATACTAACTGCAATATTCGACTCCTCCAATAAAGGAGAAGACCTTATTCAAATTCGTTTGTCTGATATAACTTTAATTGATGCAATGACCGTTTCTACAGTTCTTAGATGTTTGCAAAAAAAGGGGCTGGTAAAAAGAGAAAGAGATGAGATAAATACACGCATCCTCAAAATAACACTTTCCGAACAAGGTGAATTAATTTATAATCAAATAATATGTGAGTTAGAAAAAGTTAGAATTAATTTTCATAAAGGGTTTGATAAAATACTATTATTAAAACTCCGTCTAAAGTTAGAACAAAGTTTATCAAAATATTATTTTATATAATTTTACAATAAACTTTTTTTACAAATAGAAATAGAGTACTAAATTTGAACTCAAGATGAAAAAACTTTTATTAATAATATTCTCTGCTATATACACGTTGATATCCGTTGGCTTTATCAACTATAATGTATATTGCCAGGATAGGCTGATAAAAACATCTTTAATTATAAATAATCAGAATTGTGACCAATGCCCGAATTGCACACAAAAGAAGTGCAAGAAAGACGGAAGCTGTTGCAAACACTCAAAGGAACACATACAGCTAAAGGTTGATCAAAACTATACAGTTCAGCATATTGATATTACACCTCAACAGGTTGCAATTTTAGATATATTTCTGTCCGGATATATTACTCCCGATGCGAATACAATAAGCGAAGAAACTTATCCGGTAACAAATGCCCCGCCACTGGGGGTACAAAATCCGATTCATATTCTTAATTGCACTTACCTTATTTAAACCTATTGCTCAACAATAGGAAGGCTTATTATGTCTTTTTTCTAAGGACATGATACACTTTATCTTTCTTTAGTCTTTTGCCTAAAAGACTACTCATTCAATATATACATTTTCATAAAAAGCAGAATATGAACAAAAAAATAATTGTTCTACTGATGCTGCTCTCGGTATGTAGAATTGTACCTGCTCAAACTTCGTTGAGTATGCAGGATGCCTTACATATTGCCACAGATAATTACGAAAACATCAAAGCAAAAAAGAATTATCTACAAGCATCAGAAGCCGCAGAACAAGTAAGTAAACGAGAATATTTACCCGATCTTAAATTTTCAGCACAACAGAGCTATGGTACTATCAATGCTCAGAATGGTCCTATGTATGGTTTTGGCGGACTTGGAGTCGCATCCACCAGTATGCCTCTAGCTGAGCAAAATTGGAATGCCGCTTTCGGCTCTCTGTATCTGGCCAATATCAATTGGGATTTCTTTACTTTCGGTCAGATAAGTAACACTATAAATCTGTTTCGTCTAGCAAAAGAAAAAAGCAGGGCCGATTTGCAACAAGAAGTATTCCAACATCAGATACGGACAGTGTCAGCCTATCTCAATTTATTGGCTATCCAACGAATGGTATTCGTTCAACAACAGAATATAGAACGAGCTGAGGTATTTCTCTCAACAGTACAAAGTTTAGCTGATAGTGAATTGAAGCCAAAGGTAGACGCATCTTTGGCTCAGGCAGAAGTATCGAATGCAAAAATAAGTCTGATAAAAGTGTTGGATAAAGAACTTGAGTTATCGAAAGTATTAGCCGTTCTTTTAGGTATTGAATATACCCAATTTCAATTGGAAGATACTTTCTCAAAATCATCACCAGCATTACTTTCATCAGCATCTGAAGGCTCTCAAAATCATCCTTCATTACTATATAAGCAGGCAATTATAGATCAGAGTAACGGGCAAATAAAGTTATTGAAATCTCAAAATATGCCGAGATTCTCTTTATTCGGAGTATTGCAAGGGAGAGGATCAGGTTTCGAATATAATTATGTTCAGGATAATTCAGCCTTCTCCCGAAAATACACAGACGGAGTAGGAATAGATAGGACCAACTATCTCATTGGTGTAGGTGTAACGTGGAATTTCACCTCACTATTTCGAAATCACTCAAAAATAAAGAGCCAGAGATTCACTTCATCAGCATTAGTAGATGAATACAAATTACTGGAAAGTGAATTAAAAGCCCAATCACTTATGGCAGACGGTAGAATACTCAATGCTTTAGACTATAAAAAAGAATCACCCATACAGGTAAAAGCTGCCTCTGAAGCATATCAGCAACATTTGGCTTTGTATAAAAACGGATTAACAACAATTGCAGATCTTACTCAATCTTTTTACAGTCTGAACAGAGCTGAAACGGATAACGAGATTGCAATTATCAACGTTTGGCAAGCTTTATTATTGAAAGCTTCTTCTGTGGGAGACATCAATTTATTCACTAACGAAATAGATCAATAAAATATGAATTTAATCAGAGCTGCATTACGCAAACCAATAGCGGTATTGGTGCTGGTAATGGGGTTGTTATTTTTCGGAATAAAAGCAACCCGTGATGTGCGGGTGGATATTCTTCCCGAAATGAATTTGCCGGTGGTTTACATTGCACACTCATTCGGAGGCTATACTCCTAGCCAGATGGAAGGATATTTCACTAAAATGTACATCAATATGATGCTGTTTACCAATGGTATCAAAAATATTGAAACAAAGAATACACAAGGTCTTACCTTAATGAAGGTGACTTTCTACGAGAATACGGACATGGGGCAGGCAATTGCCGAAATCAGTGCTTTATCCAACAGATCGCAGGTATTCTTACCACCGGGGGCTCCGGCTCCTTTCATTATCCGTTTCGATGCTTCGTCTCAACCCGTAGGACAACTTGTATTTAAGAGTTCGACAAAGACTAATAACGAATTGCAGGATATTGCCAACTTTACGGCAAGACCTTTTCTTATTGCAATTCCCGGTCTTACAAGTGCTCCACCCTTTGGTGGTAGTCCTCGGACAATTGAAATCAACATCGACCCTTCGGCTTTACGGGTACACAATATGTCGCCGGATCAAATTGTGGAAGCAATCACCAAGAATAATATTACTGCACCTGGGGGTAATGTTCAGATTGGAGACATCAATTACCTGACTCCTACGAATAATACCATAAAAGGAGTAAAGGATTTTGAAGATATACCTCTGTTTAAGGGAGATGTACAAACTGTTTATCTGCGTGACGTGGCAACGGTAAAAGACGGAGCCGATATAGCAACAGGATATGCTTTGGTAAACGGAAAACGTTCAGTTTATATCAACATAGCTAAATCAGGAAAAGCCTCTACGTGGGATGTAGTGAAGAATCTGAAAGCTCAGATTCCGACTATTCAAAAGAACTTACCTGATGATGTAACCATTTCTTACGAGTTCGATCAATCAACGTATGTGATTAATGCCGTAAAAAGTTTGATTACCGAAGGAGTAATCGGAGCTTTACTTACGGGACTTATGGTTTTGCTATTTCTTCGGGACAGACGTTCTGCATTTATAGTAATTCTTACAATACCTATTTCGTTGATATCATCAGTTTTATTTCTACAACTATTCGGGCAAACAATCAATATCATGACTTTGTCCGGTCTTGCTCTGGCTGTCGGGATATTGGTAGATGAAAGTACTGTCACGATAGAGAATATACACAGGCATTTAGAGATGGGTAAGAAAAGAGCAACCGCCGTATGGGATGCGTGTAAAGAAATTGCTTTTCCGAAATTACTTATCATGTTGAGCGTGTTGGCTGCTTTTGTTCCAGCACTCACTATGTCAGGAATACCCGGAGCATTGTTTAAACCTTTGGCTTTAGCTATCAGTTTTGCGATGATAACCTCTTTCCTTCTTTCTCAGACATTTGTGCCTATCCTATCCAACTGGCTGATAAAAGAGAAAGAAATTAAAGAAGAACATAAAGAGGGTGCTTTTGATCGGTTTAGAAACAAGTTTGAGAATTTTATCAGTGGTTTGCTTAATAAGCGAAAGATAATTACATTCAGTTATTTGCTTGTAAGCATAGGTATTGTGGTTCTGTTATTTAATATAATCGGTAGAGATGTACTTCCTTCTGTTAACTCCAGCCAATTTCAAATGAGAATCAAAGCTCCCGAAGGAACAAGGCTGGATGTAACAGAACAAAAGATCCATAAGGTATTAGATGAACTCGAACAAATGATTGGCAAGGATCATATAAAGATCACTTCAGCTTTTGTCGGACAACACCCATCCACATTTGCGGTGAGTCCTATCTATCTATACAATGCAGGCCCTCATGAAGCGACACTTCAGGTGGCAATGAATGATAATCATTTAAATCTGGATAACCTGAAAGAAGATATACGTAAGCATTTAAAAGAAAAAATGCCGGAGCTACAAATATCTTTCGAACCTATGGATTTAACAGAAAAGGTTTTGAGTCAGGGAACAACCAATCCTATTGAGGTACGTTTTTCAGGAATGATGAAGAAACGCAACGAGATGTATGCCAATAAGCTGTTGGCTAAACTCAATGGAATTGATTATTTAAGAGATCAGCAGATACCTCAATCTTTAAACTACCCGACTCTGAATATTGATGTGGATCGTGTTCGTGCAGCTCAACTAGGAGTTGATATGTCAGACATTACCCGTTCAATGGTTGCATCTACATCGTCGTCCCGTTATACCAATAAGAATTTCTGGATAGGCGGTATGATGAATATGGCTTATGACATTCAGGTACAAGTGCCTATTAATGAGATGTCGAGTATTGATGATTTATCCAACATCTCCGTATCTAAAGGAAATGTCCGCCCTATACTCGGGGATGTCGCCACCATTACTCAAGGTAAAGGATATGGAGAAAGTTATAACAAAGGCTCTATGGGATATACTTCTGTTGTCGCGAACGTTCATCAAAAAGATTTAGGACGTGCAGCTAAAGATATACAAGCTGCTATTGACTCATTGGGAGAAATGCCTAAAGGATTGAATGTGGAAGTGGCAGGGATGACTCCAGTATTGACTGATACAATGAATAGCTTGAACGGAGGATTACTCATATCCATTGTTGTGATATTTCTGATGCTGGCAGCAAATTTTCAATCTTTCAAAGTATCGGCGGTCATATTGACTAGTGTTCCTGCCGTAATTCTAGGTGCATTGAGTATGCTTATGTTAACAGGCTCAACTCTTAACCTACAATCTTACATGGGACTTATTATGTCAATCGGGGTATCTATTGCGAATGCTTTACTACTTATATCAAACGCAGAAGATATTCGCAAGAAAACAGGAGATGCTCTAGGTGCAGCTAAGGAAGCTGCCGCTTTGCGTATACGTCCTATTATCATGACAAGTTTAGCAATGACGGTAGGTATGCTTCCGATGGCTATTGGCTTTGGAGAAGGTGGTGATCAGACCTCACCTCTTGGACGAGCTGTGATCGGTGGTATTATAGCTTCTACTTTTGCCGTATTGGTTATACTTCCTCAGATATATGCTTACATGCAAAATAAAGCATCAATACAATCGGTATCCTTAGACCCGGAAGATGCAGAAAGTAAATACTTTGATAATAAAATTAAATAAGAAATAAGCAGAATGAAAAAGATATATAATATTGTTTTAGCTACAACATTCATCTTACTATTCGGTGCATGCTCGACTAAAGAAAAAAAAGCAGAAGAACCGCAAGCAGGAATGAATATGCCCATGAGCTTCGAGACTGTCAAACTCAAAAAATCAAATCCAACTGTACCGGTTCGCCTTCCCGGAGAATTAATTGCAGATCAAGAAGTACAGATTTATGCAAAAGTTGCTAGCTATGTACAAACACTAAAGGTCGATGTGGGCTCTAAGGTTTCGCAAGGTCAGGTGTTAATAACGATGGAAGCCCCTGAAATTAATTCTCAACTAGCATCTGCACTGTCGAAGATGAAAGCACAGGAGGCTATTTATATAGCCACGAAAGCAACTTATGACAGAACTATCAAAGCTGCTCAAACAGAAGGTGCTGTGTCACAGGATGCCATTGATCAGATAACAGCCAAGAAAGATGCAGATGAGGCTCAATACACAGCATCGAAATCAGTTTATCAAGAGATTAAGGCAATGGAGAATTATCTGGTTATACGTGCGCCTTTTTCGGGGATTGTAACAGAACGTAATACAGATATAGGTGCTTATGTAGGTCCTGCGGGAAAAGGTTCAGACAGACCATTGTTGGTCGTTCAAAAAGATGCAGCATTAAGGCTTGTATTAGCAATTCCTGAAGCTCATACTCCTTATGTTCAATTAAGTGACACAGTAAAATTTTCAGCCAAATCAATTCCGCAGAAAGTATTTACGGGACTTGTTGTCAGAAAAGCAGGTGCTTTGGATTCTAAATTAAGGGCTGAGCGTATCGAGATTGATGTACTAAATCAGGATAATGTACTCTTACCTCGTATGATTGTTGATGCAAACATTACTCTTCAATCTAAAGAACCTACATTCTTTATTCCAAAATCAGCTTTGGTCGATGGAAATATGGGGGTATATGTAATGAAAATTGTAGAAGGCAAAACTCAAAAAGTACCTGTAAGAAAAGGACGGACAAACGGAATGACAATAGAGGTATTTGGCAATCTGGAGCCTAATGATGAGATATTATTAAAAGTAAGTGAAGAGACCAAAGAAAACATGTTCATACCTAAAAAATAGGTTTCTTCACGAAGAAGAGTGTTGGTTAGCCAATACCAATACTCTTTGATTATTAATATTAAATAATAGAGATTATGAAAAGAGTAGTGATCATTTTTTTAATAACCATAATTCTTAGTTCCTGTAAAGTCAGTAATATTGTAACACCAACGAGTGAGGCAGGAACCCTACCCAGAAAAGAAGGTAAACATTATGTATTGGGAGTAAGAGGAGAATGTGAAATGTGTCAGGAAGAAATAGAAAAAGTAGCACGATTTAATGTAAAAGGGGTCTCTTTTGCTTATTGGATACAAAATGATCAAAAGCTGTTAGTGGATTTTGATCCGACAAAGACCAATATAGACTCGATAAGTACTGCTTTAGCCAGATGGGGATATGATACAGAGAGGCATATTGCGGATACTAAGACATACAATGCTTTACCTCATTGTTGTAGATACAGATAATTACTTGAAATATGAATATACGATTAATAGAAGAGAAAGATAATGAAGCTATGGCTCGTATAATACAATCCACTCTAGAAGAATTTGGAGCCAACCAGCCTGGAACTGTATATTATGACCAGAGTATATGGTCTTTGAGTGACATTGTAAACAATGATAAAAGTGCATACTTTGTCATCGAAGAAAATAATAAGATACTAGGTGGTGCAGGTATTTATCCGACTCAAGGTTTACCCGAACATACAGCCGAACTAGTGAAGCTATATACTATCCCTGAGACCAGAGGTAAAGGCTATGGTAAGCAATTGATAAATATATGTCTTGATTTTGCAAAACAAGTGGGATATAAGTATATCTATCTCGAAAGTATGGAAGAACTAAGCATGGCTGTCGGTTTATACGAAAGATTAGGATTTAAATATCTAGATACTCCTATGGGAAAAAGTGGACATAATTACTGTAAAATATGGATGTTAAAGGATTTAGGAGAATAATGAAAATAGCAATAATAAGTGATATACATGCCAATTTGTCGGCATTAGAAAAAGTGTTAGATGATATTCACTTTGATTTTAAGGCCGATCAAATATACTGTCTGGGGGATTTAACTGATGGTGCTCCATGGACAAACGAAGTTATCAACCTGATTCGGGAATATAATATCCCCACAATTATGGGAAACCATGATGAAAGAATAGCTTTCGATTATGAAGTGCATCCTCTCAAAAGACATACATTAGAAGAACAACTCGCTCGTGCAGAAACCATACGCCAAACAAAAGAAATAATATCAGAAACCAATCTCAAATACTTATCAGAGTTAAAACCTAATATTAAATTCAGTTACGCTGGGATTTCATTTTTACTTGTTCATGGCAGTCCTAAAAGTAATGAAGAATATATCTACGAAAATCATGATACAGAATCTATAATTGGAATGTTTGAATCGAATCAAGCTGATATTATCGTATGTGGTCATACTCATTTGTCTTTTATAAAGGAAGTTTATAGCAATGATTTACCTAAATTATTCATTAACGCAGGTTCAGTTGGTCGCAGCAAAGAACTCAATGGAGGAAAAGCGGTTTATTTACAATTGACAATAAATGAAAGCGGGTGCACATTTGACGAAAAGGTTAAGCTCATTCTTCGGAAAATTGATTATGATATACGCAAAACGATAAATGGCATAAAGAATAGTTCTACTCCAGACTTTTATGCAGATTTTTTGTTGAAATCTATTCTTTAAAGGTTAGCATGCAAATAAGTGTTTCTAGTTTTTAAGCTCTGAAAAAGAATCATTACGCAAATCTAATACAGTACTATGGAACAGTTTATTCGTCAAATAAAGGAAAATATTAATAAAAAGATTCAATTTATAGAATTAGAAGAGAGTAATATTTTTCAAAAATCAGTTAGTATTATTTCTTTATTAGAAACAGCTTTCGATGAATTAAAAGAATTCGTTTCAAATTATACCTTTCAAAATCAACTCGACGAAATTACGTTCTTTAAAGAAACGAAACCTCAATTATTCAGTATTCTAATTTATCATCGAAAGATATATAATTTGGAAATGCGAATGCCAACTGGTAGTTATATTGATAGAAAGAATTATTTAGAAGGAATTTTAGGACGAATAAAGTATTTCTTTGACAATAACGCAGACTTCTACCAATATTATCGTTCAGGAAGTACTCACCTTGATAAGTATTATTTTCTAAGAGGTAAGCCTGATATTCAATTGATTCTCGATTGTTTCTACTTTGAAAGAGATACTAAATTTTCAACAAGCTTCGATTTTAAAGTTGCGAAGATGATTGCAAATGAGAGGTTGACAGTTTATATAAACAATAAGCTTTTAAACATTGATAATTTAGAGCGCAATTTTCAAGACGGTTTTAATTTACCTAAAACAAGACTTACATGGACTGCAAAAAAAGCAGAACTTGTTGAACTGATTTACGCATGGGATAACGCAGGTTGTTTCAATAATGGCAATACTAACATCAAAGAGCTTGCTGAATATATTGAGACAGTCTTCAATATCAATTTGGGAGATTTCTATCATACATTTCTTGAAATGCGGGAACGCAAAGGCAGTCGCACTTTGTTTTTAGATAAATTGATCAAGCTTCTTGAAGAAAAAATGGATGGTTTGGACAATAAATGAATCGAAATAATAACTTATATTTGTATGAATAAAAAGAAAAACAGGAGTATTCATAATACTTCTTGATATATATATGACATAACGTTCACGTAAACGTCTCATCACGAAAACTGGTAATTTTAGAAGAACGAGACGAAATGTGCAATGTTCATGCTATACGAAAGTATGGTGTGGACATGCCTGTTTCGTTCTTCGGGTATACCAGTACCTCGTGATGGAGCAGTGCATGCTCCACACTTCTTTTTTGTATATTGCACATCTAAATATTATATCTATGCGAAAAATCAGATTATATATTGCAGCATCTATCGATGGATATATTGCTAATATAGACGGAGGTTTAGACTGGCTATCAGCATATCCAATTACACCTGAATTGGACTATGGCTATAATGAATTCTTTGAATCTGTTGATAGTGTACTCATGGGAGGTAGAACTTATCGGGATATCCTTAATATGGATGTAATCTATCCATACAAGGATAAGATATCATATATAATTACAAGAAATAAGATGAACAATCCGAAAGAGAATATTCATTTTATTTCTGATAATATTATAGAAACTCTATCAGAGATAAAAAAACAAGAAGGCAAAGATATCTGGCTTGTGGGTGGAGGTGAAATTATTTCGATGTTTCTTGATAATGATTCAATAGATGAAATGACAGTTACAATCATACCAATAATACTTGGTTCAGGAATTTCATTATTTCCCAATACAGCTAAAGAATCGACTTGGAAGTTACAAAACACCCATTCATACTGTAATAATGTATTACAAGTTGAATACCATAGAAATATATAGCCTTAAATGATGTAAAAAATAAAATATACATTACCCAAGTTTATCCCAAGCTTGGGTATTTATTTTTTCATATTCTTCTACATGAAACAGTCCTAAAAATAGCCATCAACAGCATAAAAGACGTCACTGAAACCTTAAACCACAGATTCCCTTTCGACTAAATCAAAATAATTAGATAGAAGAACCTTATCTATTAGTCAATTAGATATTTATCTAAAAATAGTCATCCCAACTTGGGCTTTCAAATCTTCTAAATATCAGACCTTTGTTTCAAACAAATATGATATGGAAGTTATAACAATAGATTCAGAAGCATTTAAAGAATTAATCAGAAAGATTGATTCGATTACCGACTACATACGAAACAATGACACGTCCAGTACATCTAAAGAATTGGACGAAGTATGGGTCGATAGTTATGAGGTATGTACCTTTCTTCGGATAAGCGAACGCACTCTGCAACGCCTTCGCTCCAATCAACTTATTTCATATTCTATTCTGTCGGGGAAAACCTATTATACCATAGGAGAAATAAAGCGTATTCTACAGGAACACTTGGTTAAAACCGGAGAAGAAGCACTATCTGATTTGATCAATAACCATCAACAGTATATTGAACGCAGGAAAAGAAATAAGCCTAAAAAATAAAGTTATGATAATTGACGACGAGATATTTGAATCCAATATAAAGGGGATAGCCAGACTTCTCAAACGTATAGATGAGAAGGTCGATAAGCTACTGGTTTCAGAAAACAATGGTGTATTGGGAGAGCGTTTACTCGATAATCAGGATTTATGCCTTTTTCTTAAAATTACCCCTCGTACTTTACAACGTTATCGTAATCTGGGATTGCTACCTTTTAAAACGATCTGCAAGCGGAACTATTATAGGGAATCAGATGTAAAAGTATTTGTCGATCAATATTTCGGAGGAAAAGATAAACTTACAGATAAAGACAAATGGCAGAAAAAAAATAGTTTCAAAAACAAAGACAATATCCAATAACAGATTATTAAAATTCTTTTCTATTAGCCTTTTTAGAGTTTCTTCGTTGTGAAACGCAGAAGCTCTTTTTTTATTACAATCTCATTCCTTTATATTCAGGATTCTCATCCTTATGTTTTTTATTCTCTGAAATACCTATGTTTCCATTATCAGGTCTACCTAATAATATCCGATCCCTGTTTGCATCAATAATCTCCTTAATACTCATTGGTTGCCCTGAGCGAACATTATTTACAGAATCAACAGACTGTACAAGAACAACCTTTTGAACTTCTTTTAGCTCGTCTTTCGTTGTCAGAGTAAGCTGTATCTGCCGATCCAAAGCAACCAATTCCGTTTTCAATTCTTTTAACTGAGGTTCTTTTCTGAAAGTAGAATCAATGACCTCTTTGAGAATAGGCAGATCCTTAGATAATTTTTCATTATCAGTCTGGTATTTCTCGATCAATTTAGGAATACGCTCCAAAGCATTCAGAAAATTCATAGCGGCTAGTTTAGCGTCAGTAGCAATATGTCCATTATTGTAGTTGTACTTTATTCCACCCTCCCCTTCTATAAAGAATCGGTTATCTTTAAAGATCGAACCTTCCTTTTGACTATCCTCAGTCTTTACAAGAAGCTTGAAGTCATAGAGTGTTCCAATAGTAAAATACTCGTTATTGGTGCGGGCATTATCCGATAAGTGATTTAACTTTTCTCCGATGATCTTAGGATCGGAAGAATTTATTCCTTCCAATTTTACAGGATTTAGTTTGTTCCCCTCCTTATCTGTCTGAGCACGATTCCTGAACGCATCCCAATCTTTTGTCATGCGATTTATCATCTGTGTATTCCCTTCAATGGTTCGGGTACTGTCTTCATATTTGAAAGTCGCTGAAGATTTACTCTTGACAAATGCTTTCTTCTCACTTTCCAAAGCATTGATCTTTTTCTCTAATTTGGCTTTTTCCAATAAATCAGTATTGCCTGAAAGAATAGCCACATACTCCGAAAAATTCATACCTGCACTTTCATCCATACTGCCCTCATCAATAGTACGACTACCCAGACTATTATTCTTTAGCTGATTGATAAATGTCTGTTTATTCTGCAACAGATTGAACTTATAGGAATCAAGGCTTTTCTCGACCGCATAGATAACTACATCCACTTTATTGTCTGCATATAGTTTAGCTATCTCATTCCCTTTGCGGATAGCCCGCCCGTCCCGTTGTTGCAGGTCAGAAGGTCGCCACGGTGTGTCCAAATGATGAATAGCAACAGCTCTTTGCTGAGCGTTTACACCTGTTCCCAACATTGAAGTAGAACCAAACAATACTCGGATACGTCCTTCATTCATTCCTTCAATCATTGCTTTACGGGCATTATCTGTTTTGGCTTCCTGAATAAAACGTATCTCTTGTGCCGGAATACCATGATCCTCTACCAACTTGCGTTTAATCTCTGAATACGGATTCCACTCATTGGGTTTGTAAGTTCCTAAATCAGAGAATACAAACTGTGTTCCTTTATTGGATTCATACTTATTGTAATATTCCGCTATCTTAGTTGCACAATGGGACGCTTTGTTATCAACATGGTCTCCATAAGCCTGATTAATCATTCGCATATCCAATGACATTTTACGGGCGTAATCGGTCGCAATCAGCATCTTTGCTTTATCCTCTTTTTCAGTCAATGGTGCACGACCCAGTAATGTGGCATCTCCGGTTTTGGCAAATTCCATCAACTTTTGAATAAATATTTCCTGCTGAGGCGTTGGCGGAATATTGTACAGTATCTCATTTTTTTCGGGTCTGTCTATTCCAATATCTTTTGCTGTCCGAAAATCAGTTATCTCGGCATAAAAATTTGCCAGTTCGGGGACTTTAATGAAATAACGGAAACGTTCTTTCTGTACGATCTGGTTGGTAACAGAAAATTCATAATCGGTTGTTTTCTTGGCATAGATTGCTGCCCATGCATCAAAAGAATTGATACCCTGATTCTCCAATTCTTTCGGACGAAGGTATTTGAATAACAGATATAATTCTGTCAGGGAGTTGGATATGGTTGTCCCTGAAAGAAATGTTGCCCCTAAGTCTTTACCAGTACGCTCCTGTATCGTACGAATGGCAAAGAGCATATTCAAGGCTCGCTGGCTTCCCTCAGGATTCCCTAAGCCTGCAACACGATCATGTCGAGTGGTAAAGGTCAGGTTCTTAAATTGATGAGATTCGTCTACAAACAAATGGTCGATTCCCATCATTTTAAAATCGACTACATCATCTGTACGGTTCTTTATGGTATCGGCAAGTACACTCAATTTTACTTCCAGATTCTGTTTTCTTACTTCCAATCCCCGTAACATGCGTTTGGATGCGGATTTTCCTTCAATCTGTTCAATAACACGAAGATTCTCTTCTACCGAATCCAGTTCTGCCCGAAATATCTGTTGCTGCATTTCGGGAGATTGGGGTAGCTTTCCGAATTGATCGTGCGTCATGATAACAGCATCCCAGTTGTTGTTCTTTATGTCATTGAAGATCTTTACCCGTTTACTTGGTGTAAAGTCTTCCTTACCCGGATAGAGAATCTTTGCATTCGGGTATGCTGTTCTAAAGGTATGAGCTATTTCGTGTACATTGGCTTTTAAACCTAATATCATCGGCTTGTTGGCTAATCCTAATCGTTTCATTTCATAGGCTGTAATACACATAATAAGCGTCTTCCCGCCACCTACTTCATGATCTGCTATACCTCCACCTATCAGTTTTTGCATCCAGATACAGTCTTTCTGACTCGGATATAAATCGACAATACCCAATGCTTTCAGGTCAAGATCAGGAAATGTCTGGTGTGAACCATCGTATTCAGGACGGACATAACAGTTGAATTTTTTATTATATAGATCTGCTAACTTATTTTGAAATTCGGGAGACTGGTCGTTGAGCCAATCTGTAAAGCCATTCCGTATTTCGTCTATCTTAGAATTTGCTAACTGGATTGCTTCAGGATCGGCTACTTTTACACTTTTACGTTCTCCGTTCTCATCCAATACTTCAATTGTCTTGGTGATACTCGGAGTTGTATTAAGCAATGCGTGCTTCATCAGATGAATACCTGTAAAAAGCTGTTTCTCACTTTGTACGGCAAACTTTTCATTAATGATCAGGTTACTTCGTTCTGAATTGACCGTAAAATCATCACGGGAAACATAGTATTCAATATTCACATTGGTTTCAAAGAGTGTACCGGCGTAATCCCGATAAGTTTGCATCGGTATCCAGCGTTCTCCGAAGTTAAAATCTAGTTCAGCATAACGGATTGGTTGTGGAATGGATTCTTCCAATACTTTAAAGGCGGTTTGTGATGCTGGATCATTCGGATGATTAGTGAGATAGTCTTTGACTTGCTCTACTTTTTCAATTACATTGCCTGAAATAAATTTATCCCGTATCTCATAGTTTTGTATCATCGGGTTGAAATAGATCTGTCCTTCCAGATCAGTCAATACCTCTTCCCTTCTTTTATTATCCAGTAATGAAAGCATGTAATCCATATGGATTTCTCCATATTTGTTTAATGATGCCACCAAAGCCTCACGAGATGTTTCTGCATGTTTTACCTCATCAGGATTAAAACTTACAGGCCTTTGAAATATATCTGCTTTTTGTAATTTTCCGTCTATCCTGCGTTCTAATGCAAGAATAGCTGTTCCGGAAGCATCCATCTTGATTATATCCAGATTCTTCTTATCGTTCAGATTTCCATAGAGCCTGAAAAAAGAATCATAAGAAGTGTTCAGCTCTTTTCGTAAGTCAGGTTCTTCAACGAGGTTCCTTGCTTCATAATCGTACAATTTATGATATGCATCCCGTAATTGAATATACCTGTCAACCTTTGATTGCTGTATTGTCGGCAGATCTAAAGGCTGAAACATGGCATCTGTCCTGTAACGTTCTTTCAGATAGCCGATCTGCCCGTCATCTTTGACTAATGAGCCTTGTTTATGATATTCTTCCAATGTGCCAGAGAATGCTCTAAGTTCCATAGGTGGTTTTGGTTTCTCTTCCCTGATAACTCGTTCGGGTCGGGGTTCAGGCTTTTGTCTCTCATTGGAGGAAAACAAACTTAACTGTACAGGTTTCTGGTTGGGCGGTGGAGTCCGTTTTCTTTTGTTCGGTTTAATCTGTGTACGCTCGGCTTCTGTAAACCCAAACAAATCATATAAAGACATGGTTGGTTGTGATACATTCAACTCAATAGCTTTCTCTTTCTTCTCTGTAGGCTGTGAGGTACTATTTATCGGAGGTGTATTATGAACAGTCTTTTGGCTTTGTATTGAATATTTATAGTATAAGTTCAAATCGAGATTCAGTTTAAAATCTGTATTTAACATGTGCTTTAAATCAGAAGAAATTGCGTCCATTCCACCTTCATGTAAGAAGACCTGTGCCGGCTTTCCATAAGGATCGGTATCTGTAAATCCTTTGGTATGGACTATTCGTTGCAGATTTTCAAAGCTGTTGTTAATTGTTATACCATATGAAAGCTCATAGGTTGTCAGGAACTTTTTCTCTTGACGGGTTAGTTCTTGCTTTAGTGTATTCTTTTGCAGAACGATTAAATCGCTGCCGACTTCTGTTCCTGCATTTTCTGTAAAAAGGTTATTCGGTAAACGAATAGCAGATACAAGATTGGTATTATTCATCAACCATTGTCTTACAGCTTGATTGTTTGGAGAGTTTAATACCCCCTGAGAGGTAATAAAAGCCATTAGTCCTCCTTCACGCAATGTTTCAACTCCTTTCAGAAAGAAATAATTATGAATGGCTCGTGTGGAGTCCCGATGCAGTTTATCCGTTTTCATAAATTCAGCATCGAATACACTCATCTCTCCAAAAGGAATATTGGAAGTAACCACATCAAAATGATTATTATATCGGCTCTCAATAGTTTCAAAGCCATCTACAATAACTTTATCATCTGGATTGATAAAGGAAAGTATTTTACCTGTCAACAGATCCTTTTCAAAATTGACAATATCAGCTTTGAGGTAGCGGAAAGAAAAAGCAGAGGAAAATCCGCCCATGCCTGCTGATGGGTCCAACAGGGTATTTATCTGTACATCGTTATCACTGAATGTATCGGCTAGAGCTTGAACAACTAAAGGTGGAGTATAGAAAGCTGTCAGTACCGAGTTCTTTATACTATTGATATATTGCTTATACTCTATAGCAGAATCGGTATTATCCCTGATAACCCGATGTAGTTCGGAAACCATCGGAAACAACTCCAATTCAGATTTTGCCCATGATGCTGTATCTGCCAGACTATTGACAGAATTAAGTATACATTTGAGTCCCCCGAATCCGGTATATTCCATTAATATGTCCTGCTCCATTTCGGTAGCCGGACGTTGTTCTTTTTCAAGGGTAAAAACGACCCTGATAGCATCGATATTGGCTCTGAGATGAGCCTTTTTATTATAGCTCATGTTCGTCCTCCCATATATCAATTAATCCAACCAATTCCGTATAGAGTAGATTGTATTCGGCAGAATACGCAAACTCATCATGCAGGGTATATTCAGCAAAGACTTCTTCACAGAAAGGAAGTAGTAACATCGTTTTCTGAAAGACTTCGCTTTCGGGGATATAGGAGAATTCTTCTAAAAGAATCGAACGGATTGTATCGAACTTGGAGAACAGTAGCCCTTCATATAAAGCTTTACAAGCTATTTCTTCGGCTCGGTCGTGTGAGTAACCGTCTTTTATTGCATTAGAATAGGCTTCGGCTGCAATATCGGCTCTTGTTTTAATAAATTGGGAATCTCCTGTTTTGTCGGGATGGCTTTCCTGAAGATAAGAGTGAAGAAGTAGTCCGTAATAGGACAACTCCTGCTGGTTATTTTTAGCTTTCATTGTGGAGGAAATTAGTGGAGGTCCGTAGACCGTTTTTAATAATGTAGTATAGGGAATTGCTTATAAAAGCAGAACGGCTCCCGGGTTTTCCTTTCCCCGAGAGCCTCCACTAATTTCTCAAAGTTACAAGCTGTCCAAAGTACCTCCCGATACGGTTGGACGCCTATGATAGTAAAGTTGTAGAAATCAGTGGTAAATATAGGGATTTATATGTTATCTCCTTATTCCCCTGGATTGTTGCAGGGACTCTTCCAGTTCTTGCTTATTCTCCTGCTTTTCTTTCTGTTTTTCGGTTGGTATGGTCTGTCCTTGCTCTAACGGCTCTTGTACTTTCTTGGTAGCTTCATTGGTTTTTCCTTCCGAATTAACGGCAACCTGCACCTTGTGTCGGTCATCGGGCTTAACTGTACCATGCTCCAATGCTTTCTTGTAATCGGTAGCAAACATAAAGTCGGTTTTACCCGTCTCGGGTTTCCATGTGATATAGCCATTGTAGTTTTTTCCGTTACGATCGGTAAGACCGCTGACATAAACGGTTTTTCCTTCATTCAGACTCGCCTGCTGATCTTCGGTTAGTTCTTTCTTGCGGAAAGACTTTGGGGCTTCTTGCTGACTTTCGGATTGGTGTTGAGATTGGCTTTGCCTAGGATTATTCCCAAAATGTATTTCAAGACCTCTTCTGTCTGCATTAATCTGAACCGTACCATTAAACAGGGTATCTTTCTTGGATTTCATATCTTCTAAGTACACGCCTTTTCCTTCTGCCAGATCTTTCTTCTGTTCCTTACTTAATTTGATACCTTTAAATTCATCCGGTATTTTTATCCTGTCGGCACGAAGTGCTACCAGTTCATTCGTCAGTTTATCAATGGAGACAAAAGCATTCATCTTCATACCTTCTTTGGGTTCAATCTCAATCAGTCTTCCGGCATTGCCTGTTTGGCGAAGATTGTCTTTATCTTCTTTTGTGAATGTTGCTCCCATAAAGGGATAATTGAGCTCAGGTGCGTTGCGTATATTGTGAATACGGAGTCTAAGGTTGCCTTCGGTATCTTCTCTGAAAGACAAACGGGCATCGGAATAGACAGCTTCTCCCAAAGCCTCGGTTTTGATGGTAAGCAGTACAGGTGATTTTTGCCAATTCAGCATCGGCTCTAGGCTACCAGATCTTTCCAGTTTTTCTTTGGTTATACCTAACTCGGCTAATTGATCCCAGTTGATCCGGGATTCATCCAATGCCTGATATTCTTTTGGAGCAAAAGCTTCAGGTAAGATTTTGTAGGCATCTAATGCTTCTTTATTGGATGGATTATCGGGATCTTTCAGCATTTCTTTGAGAACAGGGGTAATACTCTCAAATAACTCTAACGGTATTTTAAAGAAATGAAAGTGTGTAGGATCTTTACTCTGGCTCAGGAAGTTTTTGAAGAAGTTTTCTAATACATCGGCATTCTTGTCGATTTTCAGGAAAGCGGGTTCATTCTCTTTAGTTGGCTTGACTGTGTTGGGTGTTCCGTCTTCATTGATACCACTTACAACATTCAGGTTGTTGCTGTCTTTTTCTGTGACCAGCAGAATTTCTTGGTCATTTACTTTTTCATTCATATCATCATAAATTAATGACGCATCAATAGCAATGCTTCACTAATTTAGAATGAAACAATCGATATGTAATTGATTATAAAACAACTGTCATCTGATGACATCTGGTGTCATCATTTGTCTGAGATGAAGTGAATTATTTGTACATTTAAAGTTTTAATGATATAAAAGAAAGTATATAAATTATTGAATATGGGAATAACTCTACATTTTGAAAATGTTGGTATTGGCGATTGTATCCTAATTCATATTGAGGATGATATTGATAAATACAACATACTTATTGATTGCGGAAATTATAATGATAAAGTCAAACAATTATTTGATAAATACAAGATATCAATTTTAGATAGTCTTATTATTACTCACATCGACAATGATCATATACTAGGTTTAATAGATTTATTAAACGAAAACAGAAATATAGAACTAAAACAAATTTGGTATAATAATTTTCAACATTTACCAACAAATGAGGATAATATAACTTTGGATGAGAAAGATAGATTAAATATAGCGTCTTTATATAGTGAACTTCCTTCGAAACTAAAAAAATATGAAGAATCTAAGATTAGTGTAGAAAAAGCGATGATGTTATCAGATATAATAGTTGCAAAGGAAGAATGGAAGCAAGCCTGGAATAAATCTCCTATAATGACAAATTCTTCTACAAACATACATGTTATTAGAGAAGGAGATATACAAATATTATCTCCACGAAAGGAAGAATTAGAAGCATTAGATTATATTTTTCACAAAGAATTTTTTAAGAAGATGTATAAAACTCATCCCCAAAATAGTGATTTAGAAGATAAAGAAAAATTATATGAGTTATTACTTAGAATTTATGATTATAATAACTTAGAAGATCAAGAAGAGTACACGATAAGTACTGAACTCTTAACTAAAGCAACCATTCAACAAAAATCAAAAGAGAGAACAAATATTGATAAAACTGAAACCAATAGGAGTTCAATTGCTTTTATCTTTAGTTTTATGGAAAAAAAAATTTTGTTCCTAGGAGATTCTGCTCCTGATGTTGTTTTTGAAGAGCTATCTAAAATAGAAGGATATGAATCCTCCATAATTTTTGATGCAATAAAAGTATCACACCATGGGAGTAGCCAAAATATAACATCTGAGTTATTATCAAAAATTGACAGTGGTTTTTTTATATTTACTGGTGGTACTGCAAATCGACCAGAAGTAAAAACTATATCTAAAATCATTAATCGTCCTTTACCTAATGGTGTTTTAAAAAGAACTTTAATTTTTAATAAGGAAAATGAAATCATTAAGAAATTTAGAGAGAATAAATCTTTACAAAATGAATATAAGTATGATGTAATAATTGATACACAATTGATTTTATCATGAATATAAAAAATATTGCACTAGCAACAGTAAAACTACAGTGTGGTTCAGATAGGAGTACAGCTTTTTTTATAACAGAAGATAAATTACTAACTACACGACATAGTGTTGCAGATTATTTTATAAATAAAGAACCGATATGTATTGAATTGGGTCAAAATGAGCTTATTAATTGTGATGCTGAAGAAATTCAAAAAGGGCTTGATGTTGTATTACTGACATGCACCAATTATAAGTCAACCTGTTATCTTAGATTATTGATTGATGTTCCCTTTCAAAGAGAAGAAAGATACAGTTTCTTTGGCTATTCTAATACTATAATGGGTGAGCTTAAGGGATTATCAATTGATATTTCGATACATGATCACTTTGTTGGAAATATTAAAGATTTTGATACAACTGCTATAATCTGTGACACATTTATTCCTTCCAAATTTAAAGGCTTCTCTGGTTCTCCTGTATATATTCCTGAACATGAAATTGCTGTAGGCATAATAACTAATAAATTAGATGGGGAAGTTGGATTCTTATCAATATCTGCAATATCTGTGATTTTGGAATCCAAAAACATTGATTTACACAATGATTATAATAAGTTTGATAACACTCCTTATGGTCGATTCTCCTGTAAAAACAGTCTAAAAAGAATGGTAGATATGGCAGGACATCGGTATGAAAGAGAATTACACCAACCTGATAATCGGTTCAATTTTTTTAATTACATATGGGATATCGAAAAACAAAAAAATGATATAGCAAAAATTCTTGAATTTGAAACTAGTCTCAAGGATATTATAACCCAAGAAACTTTAGATATATCTAAATATAATTTATCGGCAGATTATTCTTTACTAAATGATGAGAATTTACGAGGTGTATATCATCAGATTTTATTCAAAGATATTGGGGCGTTTTATGCTCCATCTCATGTACAGCCTAGCCTAATACGTAAATTACAGGAAAATTTCTATTCCGTAACTAGTAATATTTCTTTTAAAATATCTCCTCCCCAATTTTTATGTATCAAAGGTCTTGCTGGTGTCGGTAAAACTCATCAAATGTGTAATTTATCCGAAACATTAATACAAAATACAAATGTGTATTTATGTTATGGAACAAATTTCAATACTATTGATCCGGTAAAAGAGCAAATACAAAAAATATTCAATTTCCCAGACTCGAATTATCTGGAAATTTTAAATAACAAAGCAAAGGATGCTAATAAGCGCTTTTTCTTTATTATAGATGCTCTGAATGAAGGTGCTGGTGATGATTTTTGGCAATTAGAAATAAGCAAGCTAATACCAGAGTTCAAGCAACTAAATAATTTAATTCTCATAATTACAATACGTAATCCATTTGATAGAGTTATTTTATCTAATACTACAGATTTTCCATACATAGTACTAACTGGATTTGCAGATATTGAAAAGGCTAAATCCAGTTATTTTAAATTCTATAACATTGATGAGAAGAAAGTTCCAATGGATATTTTTGAATTTGAAAATTGTTTGTTTTTAAAGATTTTTTGTCAGACCTATTCTCAATATATAGAAACACATAAACTGACTTATAAAAATTTATTTGAATCTTACGTAAAGATTTATGAGCATAAAATAGCAAAACGCATAGATGAAGACCATAAAAAACAATTAGCAACATCATACATTCAAAAAATTGCAAGAAATTCAATACATTCAAGAAATTGCAAAGATGTCTTACGAGAAGATGCTCGAAGAATTAGCAATAATCTTGTACCCCTAAGATTTTGGTCTAATTCTTTATTAAAGGCAATGTTTGACGAAAATCTTTTATTAGAGGGTATTGATGAAAAAGATAAAGATACTGTTCATTTTGCCTATGAACGTTTAGGCGATTTTTTTAAGGCCATAGTTTTTTCAGAGAATAGAAATCAAGCAAAATACCTAAGAGACAAACTCAATGCTTTGGTTAGTATTGATGAAAGTAATTTTGAGATTGATAATTTTATAATAGCCCTTCATGTTGTATGGCATGAAAAGTATGGTATAGAATTACTCGAAGATTTACAGTTAACTCATCCTCAGTTTATCGATCTTTTTTTGAAAAGCTTGGCCTTGCGCTCTAGTTATACTCACACAAATTATATCTCAAAATTATTACAGAATTATATCAACAAAGATGATTATTCTTTTGTGTTTTCATCCTTTAATATAAATAGGATAGAATATAATCCATTTATAGATCTTATAAATCACAATTTAAAGGGGCTAACTCTATCCGAAAGAGATAGGTTGTGGACTAATTGCATTAATGAACTTGATGACTTAGGTGATTTAGAGGGCTTTTACTCAGCTTCTTTTGTTATGAAAGTATTAAAATCAAATGATGAAGCCAGAAAAAAATACTTAATATTTATTATTTGGCTTTTAGCATCGTCACATCCCCGAGTAAGGGATCGAATAACTAGAATTATATTTTATATTTTCAAAGAGACTCCTCAGGTAATTTCGTCAATCTTAGATGAATTTAAAAATGTGAATGATTTATCAATATTAGAACGCATATTTTGTGCTACATATGGAGTCATCTTATTGTCTAAAGATAAAGTCTTGATAAATGAAATTGCGGAGAAAACATATGGAATAATTTATGATAACAATCTGCCTATATACCATCTTCACCTAAGAGATTGGGGAATACGAATCTTGCAGAGAGCAGCATATCTTGATGACGATAATGGTGTTTACTATGAAATGTCTCTTCCTCCTTATTCGAATGCAAAAGATTTACCACAACTTATATCAGAAGAACAATTAGAAACATATTTAGGAAGCACATTAGGCTCAAAGAAAATATACGACTCAGTATGTGGGTTCCACGATTTTAATAGATATATTATAGGTACAAATACCAACACACATAGTAGAACAATAACAACCTTGTTTATTGGTACTGATATTGAGTCTGTAGATAAAAACAATATTTCTTATTTACCTCTTTCCGATTTAAAGAACTATATTATTTCTGAAATTAAAGATCTTGGATGGAGTGATAAACTTGGAGAGCTAGATAATTATAAAACCTCTACAGATGGAAGGTACGATAATAAAACAGAAAGAATTGGGAAAAAATATCAATGGCTAGCTTTATATTCTATTATACCTCAATTATTTGATAAATACTTGATAATAGACAACCCTTGGGCATATGATGTGCAGTTCTGCAACATAAATCTACCATGGAAATCAAGATATACTTCATATTTCGATCCGACATTACCTGTCAACAGCCTTTATGAACCTGAGTATCCAATACTATTTAATGAATATGTATCAGATAATATAGCAGATGAACCTAATGATACATGGTATCAGGATGAAACAAAGATTCCGTCTATTAATCATTTGGATCAAATAGATGTAAATGGTGAAAAATGGATATTGCTAAGTACCCACCATACAAAAGAAGAGAAAGAAGCTAATGGAGTAAAAAAAGAGTTTTTCTTAAGATATGATTCTGCATTTATATCAAATGATAATAAAGATAATTTTATACAATGGGCAAAAGAACAAAATTTCTATGGAAGATGGATGCCTGAATATCATGACAATATAGATTATCTCTATTCTGAGTATTGTTGGAGCGAAAGATATAAAAATAGTGCTCCTGAATTAGAGCAAGAGATATCTCAAGGGAATTGTCCTTGTACTGTTATATTGACAACTGAGTGTCAACTCCAAGAAAATAGGAATGGTACAGAAGAGGAATACGTAGGTATGACTCTTCTACCTAATCATGATATAATGGATATTATGAATTTATCCGTAAGTGAAATTCGAGGTTATATTCATGATGAAAATCAACAAATAGTAGTTTTGTACAATTATTTGCATAATGGAAAAAGAGGATTATACATAAAAAAATCTTTACTGGATCAATATCTTTCAATTAAAGAATATAGCTTATTTTATTACATTCTTGGAGAAAAAAATCTTTGGGAAGGTTATAATCTTAGGAGTAAGAAATTGTCATCTGCATATATTTATGAAGAAGGTGAACATAGGGAAATAGCTCCATTAGAGATCAAAGAAACGATTTAATAAAAATAGAGCAACTTCATAATTATATTATTGTTATGGAAAATAAATTTCCTACTATTGAGGAAGTCATTAATCAAGAAGATGGGGAATGGAATATCATCAAAAGTATTGTTTTCTTTAAAGATCAACATTTGCCTACACGCAAGTTCGAATTATTCAAGATAAGGCAACATATAGTAAATAAACTAAATGAAGGAAATCCTGCCTATATCTGTTCCTACTGTAAGATTCCAGTAAAAATCAGTGGCGGAAGTCAAGGAGAAAGAATACAATCTCTCCATTTTAGACATGCTTATAGGAGCCCTAACTGTATTTATCATGATCTTAGCAATTATACCAAAGATCAAATTCTATGCATGAAATTCAATGGTGCAAAAGAAGGTTTTCTACATGAATATTTAAAGAATACTATTGCTTCTATAATCGAAAATGATAAAGACTATTCTCCATTAAAAGTTGAGATTGAAAAAATCGTAAGAAGTGAAAGCCTATCTAAGGAATGGCGAAAGCCTGATATTAAGGCTATATATTCAGATAAGGAGGTCGTTTTTGAATTGCAGATTGCAACCACATTTGTAGATGTTATCTTAGCTCGCTCAAACTTTTATAAACGAGAGAAATCCTATCTTATATGGGTATTAGATAAGTTTTCCACTAATTTGAAAGAACAAACTTTTAGTCAAACTGATATTTTAGTGTCTAGTAATTCTAATGTTTTCGTTTTCGATAATGAAATGGAAGAATTATCAAAAAAAGCAAATGAATTGCATCTTAAATGTCATTATATATACCATAAAAAAGACAAAAATAGACTCTCTTCTCCTTTATGGGATTCAAAGATAGTTACATTACGAGATATATGTTATGATGAAAAATATAGAGCCTTTAGTTATGATACGGAAGGTAAAAAAGAAGAACTCCTCAGGGAAATAGAAGTTAAGAAAGAAGAGAGACGTCAACAGTTTTATCATAATTCCAATCTAGTTGATGATAGCTATAATGAACAACAAGAAATTAGTTATCATTATCAAAGATTAATCAATATTATCAAAGAATGTGAAGAAAACGATTCATACGGAAAGCTTGAAATAGAATTTCGTAAATTGAATGATTCTGAGTTTGATAAACTATCTGAGTATATTCAAGATGAAATTATTAAATGGTATTTTGAATCAATGAGTTATTTCTTCATTAGATATATCTTTGAAGAATACCGTTTTTATATCAATATTAAAGAATTAAAAGGAGTCGATGATACTCCATTACTTTGTTTACTCAATAAAGGTTTTGATAATAATACATTTTACTCATGTCTGCATTCTTTTTTTATACGAGATTATCATCCCGTACAGGAAGATTCAAGAGTAATTAGTAATTATATAATGCATTTATTAAAGAAAGATAGCTTAGATGATGATGAAAGAAATGAGTTAGAAAAGCATGTTATCACGTTACAATATATAAGGTTGTATGAAGCTAATATTAATAGTTTTGACATCATCTATAATGGAAAAACGAAAGCTTTTATTTTGAGAATTCTCTCTGTTTTATCAAATCGAATTATAGGTAGCAGTCAATCAAACTTTAAAAGTATGACAAATAATGTTATTCAATTTAATAAAGAATATCTTCATTTGTTTATAGCAGCAATGAGATCAGAAAGAGGACTAAAGAATGATTATGGTAAAAATGGAGAAAAGTTATTAAGTCTATTTAATAAGGATCTTTTAAATCATGATCTTGATAATGTTTTTCCAGCAATATTTCCTAATATAAATTGGAAAGAGGGAATTGAAAAATTAACAAATGATTAATCAGTATAATACTTTTGAATAATATCTGAACCTATGTTTTCGTCACATGCAAATGCTACACTTTGTCTAGCTCTTGTTATAGCTACATATAATTTAGACCTGCTTGTTGCTTTTAGGTCTGACTGATGGTCTTTCAACCATTCAATAATTGGCTTCGTTGGATAAATGAGTACTCTTTGAAATGATAAACCTTTGGATTCTCCAAAATTCATAACTTCAAACAACTCATTAACAATGGTTTTCCTTGTATCTCTTAGTTGAATAGGATTATATTCATTCAAATATTTGTGAATATCCTTCTTTTTAATCCAGAAAACACCATCATGATCAGTTTTTACATTATTACCAGATTTTGTCTTTTGTAATAGAGGGTAAAGTTTGTTTGAAAGATTACATATCGTCAATATAGAACGATAATTTATAAGTAGAGATTTATCATCTTTAGACAGATTCGAAATTTTATCATCAAAAAAATTTGTGATTTGAGATTTGCGATATTGTTTATTCTTCGATGCAGTATTAGTTGAATAAGTGCCTTGCCTCGGATCTCCTACTAATAACATATTAGAAGAACTATTGAA
This sequence comes from Dysgonomonas mossii, assembly GCF_004569505.1. Lineage (NCBI taxonomy): Bacteria > Pseudomonadati > Bacteroidota > Bacteroidia > Bacteroidales > Dysgonomonadaceae > Dysgonomonas > Dysgonomonas mossii. The sequence continues at coordinate 250,977 of NZ_SPPK01000004.1, read as the reverse complement.
TAAAAACTTGAGAATCTCAAGATCATATCCTGCCAAATCTTGTACTTCATCAATAAATAAGTGTGGATATATTTCAGCTATTCTTCTAATTACAGCTCCAGCACTTTGCGTCTCACATTTACACACAAATTTCGCAAGTTTATCAGAGTATATCTTGAGAGATGTTGTAAAGTAATGTTGTTCAAATTCTTTTTCTTCTGAAAAATAAACAGGTCCATTCTTTGTCATATATTTTTCTCCAGATTGACTGTTCACTAATAGCAATCCAGTTATCTTTTTATCGAAAAGATAGCGTTGGTAAGGTCTGACCCCATGTTGTAGTAAAAAGGAGAACCAGGTTTGGATAGTTATATTCTCAGGAATACATTTATTAATAGCTATAATTTTTCTACGAATCTCATTCTCGTTAGCTTGTGTATAGGTCGTTATGAGCACTCTTTCTTCCTTGATCTTAAGAGCCTCATTTACTAGAAAAGTCGTCTTTCCCGAACCTGCAGCAGCTATCACTAATTTGTTATTCATCTATTGCGTCTAATATATATTTAGGATATATAATATCTTCCGTCGACTCGAATATTTTTAGTGCACATTCTGTTTTGTTCGTCTTCATATGGATATGCATACTATTTTCATCGTTATAATTAGTACCAAACACTTTATTTAATAAGCCAATAGAGTTCACTTTAAGCAATTTAGGCTCTAGCGTATTATAATTGAATGGAACATTATTAATACTTAGGATTCCTTTGTCAATTGTCTTATCGTAGCAAATTTTAATGAAACTATTAAAATCAGCTGTTAGAAAATTTTTATATTTTTTTTCTAAAGACTCAATATTACCATCATTATCTGTTACAACAGTAGTTGGCTTATTTAACTTAGCTGCCACTTCTAAAAATCGAAGAAAAGAAGTACCTACAGAAATAACATCTATACCGTCATGAATTGGTAATTTTCTATATTTATTGAGGTATGCTTTTTGTAATACAAGTTCATCTGAATCACCTTCAACCAATATTGCTTTTTTACATAAAATTAGTCGTAAAGTATCATATCCTGCTAGTTTCTTAAAAAAGTATTGAGTCCCTGTAGGTAATTCTTTTAATGTTAAGGTCTTCTGATTATTCAAGAAAATAAGATTTTCTAATCCTAACTTATTTGCAACAAAACTATTATGAGTAGATATTATCATTTGCTTACTCGTATTGATGTTTAAATAATCAATGAGTTGATTAAGTTTTGTATGAGATAAATGATTTTCTGGCTCTTCGAGAAGAATAATATTTGCTGCAAGAGCTTTTTTGTGACTTAAAGCTAATTTAGTTTTAACAAGACATTGCTCTCCTTTCCCTATAAAATGAAATGGAACATTATCTAAATAGGTTATAAGTGTATTTTCCCAAGCATTTTTAGAAGATAATTCTACAGACAATGCTACTTTCTTATCTGAGATATTTGCCGCAACTTCAATTTTTCTATTTATTTTTTTAATTGCTTCATCTTCCATAAATGTTTCCCTCATTTTTCTGTGGGCTTGTGATACTTCAACAATTTCGTTACTCTCTAGAAATTCTTTGATAATTCTAGAGATATAAACATCAGAACCTGATTGTAGTTTATGATTGCTAGAATCTATTAATGCAGATTTAATTGGCAGAAATCGAGGAGTTATAGTTTCATCTAGAGCAAAAGTATACCATTGAATATCGTAATATTCAATGGGTAAGGTTTTCACCCCTTCTAATACTATCAACTCTTCGTATTCCTTTTTATATTTTTCATTGAAAGATATCTTAAGACCGAAACCTTTCTGTGGGGTTTTTCCACTACTACTCCATGTCCCTTCATAAAGGATTGAACCGTCACCATCTAAGTATACTTCAATCAGAATTTCTGGAGGAATTGGGATTCCATTTTTCTTATTTTCTAGATTCTCTAGATATTCTGAAACTGCATCAATATTAAAAATATATTGAGTTAATTCGTTTTTGAAATATCTACCATCAAGATATCCTGTAAGGCACAAGTGTAATGCCTCAATGATGGTTGATTTTCCAGCTTCATTATCCCCAACTAATATATTTATACCATTATTTAGGTATAAATCAAAATTGCCTAAAGATTTAAAGTTTTCTATATGTATTTTAGTGATATACATGTTTTGTCATATTTTAACCAAAGATAAAAATTATCTAAATATCATGTATTTAAAAATCAAAAGATTGCAAATCAAAACTAATGATTAAATAAAATTTCATTTCTTTACCAACTTACTCAACTTCGGATCTTTCATAATTCGCTCCATTTCAATTTCTACAATTTTAGTAACATCTTTCTTAATAGTGTAGTAATTGTTCTCAATAACATCTTTCATTGGTTTATCATAAACCTCTTGAAAATCCATAACGACAGGTATCTGTTTGAACTCCTTAGTTTCAGCAGATACCTTTTCTGTATCTACAACAATTTGAGCATGAAATATCTTCTGTTCGATTCGTTCTTCAAAGTTATCGGAAACAGAACCGACAAATATTCCCTGAGTAAGTGTTGAAATCTTTGATGCCGGAATTAAAGCATCTAATTGAGTATTGATGGTGGTAGATTTATCCTGCTTGTTAATCGTCATAGATTGCCGCTTCTGTAACACCTTTCCAAATCGATCTGATAGATTTTTTGCAGTGTCACCAACTACCTGTCCCGAAAATATATTACCAACAGTATTCATCACAACATCGGCTTCTTCTCGTCCATAATCTCTCGTCAATTGCGATATATCCTGAAAACCCAGACAAACAGCAACTTTATTACTTCGGGCAGTTGCAATCAAATTGTCCAACCCCCGAAAATAGATTGTCGGTAACTCATCAATAATAACAGATGATTTCAACAAGCCTTTCTTATTGATTAACTTTACGATACGGCTATTGTATAATCCTAAAGCTGCTCCATAGATGTTTTGCCTATCGGGGTTATTACCAACACATAATATTTTCGGAGCATCAGGATTATTGATGTCCAATGTAAAATCGTTACCCGACATGACCCAATAAAGCTGTGGAGAAATCATTCTTGATAGTGGTATCTTAGCACTGGCAATCTGACCTTGTAATTGTTCTTGTGCATTTCCATGCCATGCATCCATAAAAGGAGAAAGATAGTTTTCCAATTGTGGATAGGATGTCAAAATAGGAAATATTTCTTTGTAAGGTTTATTCAGAAATTCAATAGCATGAGGAAATGTACAATATTTACCGCCATCGTATAATTTCAAATACCAGATAATTGCAGCTAGTAGAATAATCGGCGATTCGACAAAGAAGTCGCCCTGCTTCTGAATCCATGTTTTATTTAAGTTCAACATAATCGTATAAGCTGATTCATAGGCATCTGAGATGTCAGTCATAAATTCAGGGGCAATGGGATTACATCGGTGACTACGTTCCGGATTATCAAAGTTGATAACGTAAAACTGAGGATCAACATTATATCTATCCGCATACAGTAACATCTTATTGTATGCAATAGTAGATAGATCAGGATATTTGAAATCATAACAATACAGGGCAAAGCCTTTGCTAATCTGCTGGTCAATATAATTATTGACTACAGCAAAAGACTTACCGCTACCCGGAGTTCCAAGTATAATTGTCGCCCGAAAAGGATTAACCACATTGATCCAACCTTTGTATTGTTTCTTCTGATACTGAAATAATGTAGGCAGGTTAACGGAATATTCATTCTCCATGAGCTGTGTTTCCTGCATAAAACTTTCGTTCTCCATATTAAAAACATCATCCATCAGATTCGTTTTCAACAATCTACTCATCCATAATCCACCCATCAGTAGTAAAATATAACCAACTGTCATTGTGAATATATACAAGGCTGTGTTGGCTACTAATGGCAGAGGCAAAGCCAATATCCACCAATTAAGAAAGAAAAAGATAAACCCAAAGAACAGGAATACATATATTTTGTTCCAAGTTATTTTTTCCTCTTTTACTCCTTTCGTTCCTAAACAGGATAGTCCCAGAAATACTACGGCAAAAAGCTTTGTCCAAAGAATATGTGAAAACAATCCGGCTGTATTCTGAAAGTTGAGCAGAATTTTATCTACAACTCCGATATTAATGCCCATCTCCCAAATGGATTGATAACAAAACCAATATATATGGATAACCACAAATAAAATACTAATGGCTCGCATGAATTCCATTACTTTAGCCAAACCTCTTAAGTCGTCTTCGTTTTGCATATGATTTTTAGTTGTTATTATAATCCTTTGAATTTTGCTCGTTTTCGCTTCTTCTCTTCATTTTCCATTCTGCGAGTAAAAGCCTCTTCTGTATAGTCTGTACCATGTTGTTCCAATAACGAAATATCTATTGTAGAATCTTCCTGTTTGTTACTATAATCGGCGTTTTCGGTAAAGCTGTCTATTGGTTTATCAGCTTCAGATCCTTTCGTTGTATTATCTGCCGAATTTATGATTAGCTGATGTTTATTTGTAGTATCATGCTTAAATAGCTCATTAAAAATATTTGCAGAGAACTCCTTTCCCATTTTTGAGCCATTGAAAACACATCTGCTCTGATGATCAATAAAGGTTGCGCCATAGATCCGTCCCTCCGTATTTTCGCGAAATACTATATTGATATTATTTTTAGCCAAGTCTTTAAGAAAAGTCTGCTTATCGGTATAATTAGTTATTGCCGAGCCGACAATCAATTTCAGGGATTCAAATACCTTGTGTTCTTTCATATACTTAGCGGAATATTCCAACCGGCTTTGTAATGCATCATATCCTACACCTTTCCCGATAACGGATGACTTTATCGGATTCCCAACCTTTTCTCCTTTCTCATCTATAGCTGAATATACCAGACCTGAATAATTCTTATCTTTTACTTCACCCTTAACTTCCTCTACTGTTACTCCATAAAGGGATAATAGAGTACGGAACTCATTTACGGATTGGAAACGATAATTCTTTAGCAGAGATTTTGAAATATTAGCTATCTGTTTCTTAATGTCTCCTGATTGATAATCTATGCCTTTGATCTGTGGTAGTTCTACCATCTGTTTCTTTTTCTCTGCAGGATGCAGGTTATAGGCTTTTTCCAATTCTCGGGTAATGTCTTTAGAACGTCTTTTTTCAAATGAATCATCGACCTTTTTCCCATTTTCGTCTATATTTACTGTCACGATATGGATATGCTTTCGATCCAAATCTTCGTGTTTATAAACAATATAGGGCTGTTCTCCATATCCTAATTTTTGCATATATGCTTGTGCTATTTCGTTATACATTTCATCTGAAACTTCGTCATTGGGATGCGGGTTGATTGATATGTGTGATACTATTTTTTCTGTATTCTGGTTTGCATTCAGGTATGGAGCAAATGATAGATTTGCCAGATACATATTCAGAGAACCATCCCGATTTAATATGATCCTATTGCTGAAAAGAACCTTTGCTTGCTGCTCTTTTACCTTCTCCTGATTATACAACAATGCACCCTGAAGAGAACTTCCTTTACTTATTTTTGCAACCATAGATGTCCATATTTTCGTTCAAACTCATCTGTTAGCTCCATCATTTGTCTTTGTAAAGTGACCAATTCAAGTGTTGCTTTTTCCAGTTTATAAAGAAAAGCCAATGCTTTCTTCTCTGTAAAGTTCGACTTCAATGCTTTTACTATCTGGTTATAATTTGTTCCGATAGCACGGTATTGTCCGAAAAAAGTTGTCATCCGCATATAATAGTCCTGTACACCTTTATCTATTTTGACCACTTTTATGGGTCTGTTGAAAATACATGAGGTTATAAAATGTGCTTTGACTACTTCTCCCGACTGCTCAAATAAGGACAGAAATTTATTATTCTCATCTACATTCATTCGAATAGAATAGCGAAATACGGCAGGCTTCTCTTTGGGATTCCTTCCACCTTTTCGCCTGTTTGATTGATTATCTGGTATCATAACTATATAAATATTTAATGAACAAAATCATGACTTCGGAGTGATTTTCTCCCCTGTAAGGGGCAAGGGTTTTGAGCAGCCGGAAAGTATTTCGGGCAGCTCAAAACACACCTTGCTGTATTCTGACGAATACCAAAATCCATCCTCCGATGGATTGCCCGAGAAGCTAATTTCGGAAACGACAATTAGCCAATTCAAAATCCGGAAGATTATTATCACACCACAAAGGTAGAATCCATTAATCAAAAGCTTATCATAGACTTATCGGACAAACAGTGACACCAGATGTCATTAGATGACAGTTCTTTTTTTACTGCTATTGGTTATCTATTTTCAATGTTCTTTTGTGTGGATCAATTAACGAATTGGTGAATTCTGTCATTCAAAAACTCTTTAATACAAGATGTATCTAATCTGCTCAGTAATGACTTATATCGTGAGTGAATGAAGCTTTTCATTAGGGAAACAATGACAGAAGTTGTGGCTTCATGAATGAATGACTTCACTAAGTCATGACGTCAGGCTATAACTCATTTGATATAGAGTTCACAAACTTCATATTTATATCATTCAGTAAGTAATGATAACCTTATGTAACTAGTGAATAGCTGAACGAACTTTATGATTCCTGATTGATCGAATGAATTATTGAATTACTTATTTAAAACAGTATCACATGAAAGAGAAAACATTATTTATCGCAGTCTCTACCCAAAAGGGAGGAGCCGGGAAAACAGCTTTAACCGTCTTACTATCCAGTTATCTGCATTATTCACAGGGTTACAATGTGGCTATCGTGGATTGTGACTATCCGCAATACAGTATCAATGGGATGCGGTTGCGGGATAAACAGTCTGTAACAGAAGATCCGTATTACAAATCACTTTTTTATAAGCAGTGCAAGAGCCTGAACAAAAAGGCTTATCCGATTGAAGTAAGCAGAACTACCGATGCTATCGAAACAGCAGAAAGGATTATTCACGCATCAGAAGTCCCATTGGATTTTATCTTCTTCGACCTGCCCGGAACAATGAATGCCAAAGGAGTATTAAGTACTCTTGCTCAAATGGATCATATAATAACACCCATTACTGCTGACCGTATGGTTCTGGAAAGTTCTCTGGAATATGCCGGACTTATCAATGAACAGATTATAACTACAGGTAAAGGGAATATCAAAAGTTTGCATTTACTCTGGAATATGGTGGATGGAAGAGAAAGTAACCATCTGTATGGAGTCTACGAATTAGTAATAGCTGAATTGGGCTTACAGGTCATGAAATCATTTGTTCCCGACACCAAACGTTTTCGTCATGAAATAACAACTGAGCATAAACCAATCTTCCGTTCTACTTTACTTCCTGCCGATAAGAGGTTGATAAAAGGCAGCCAGTTGGATCAGGTTACAGATGAATTTCTATCTATCGTGAAGGGAGGTGCTAATGGCTAAAAAGGAAAATGAATACGAAATTGATGAAGATTTTCTGCTGGCATCCATTGGAGAACGTAAAGAAGGCAAAGCTCCACCCAAGAAAGAAGAAGAGATCACAGAAAATATTGAAGAAGCTGTGAAGCCTAAAGAGAATAGTAGTAAGCGGAATAAACGAAGCAATAGCAGTACGGATGATTATGAAGCTACTTTCCTATGCCGTAATGAGATACGACTGCGTCAGGGTGCATATATCAGCAGATCGGTATATCAAACAATTATGCGGATCGTAAAACAAATTGCCGGAGACGACGTATCAGTCGGTGGTTATATCGACAATGTTCTGAAGCATCATCTTGAAAAATACAAGGATGAGATAAATACTTTGTATAAACAGGATCGAACCGATTTAATAGACTAGACGATGATAGAATTACTTATTATCCTATGCCTTGTAGGGATTATTGTGATTAAACTGTCGGATTATAAAATAACCATAAAGAAGAATTCTTACGGCTCAAAATCAGACGATGAAAAATCTCAGAAAAGAGAAAAAAGAGTCGGACGGGTTGGTAAAAGCATGCCTGATATCAGACAAATGATGACATTGAATGACAGTTCTTTAGAATCGGATAATCCACACGAAAAAGAGCATATATTTGATTCGTCAAAGGATGAAAGCGAGCCTGATCCGAAGGACTTAGTGATAGACGCCGATCCTTCCGAAACAGTAATTGATCATGAAGAGGAAGACGAAATTGCTGCTTATACAAGAGGCGAAGTCTATACAGCCGGAGGGATGGACTATGAGGTAATGATGAATACCGTAAAGGTTATAAACAGCAAGACCGCCACCCAAGAAGAGGAACAGAAGGCCGGACAGGTTTTGTATGATAACCGGGATACGGAACTGGTAAATAAGATGGTTTCAGCAAAAAAAGAATTATCTGTCAGGATAACATCACTCATCGGACTCCGTCTTCAACAACATGCCGAAGAGAATCCGCAGTATGTTGAGTCAGGCCTCGCTTCTCATCTAAATGAATCGGATGAGTATAAAAATTTTAAAGCAGACGATTATTTCTAAGGTCAGATAATAACCATTTTAAGAAAGGAGGTTGCTTATGAGATAGAAAGTTGTAGAATATTTTAATAAAACGGTCCGTGACCGCCACTAATTTCCAACGTTACAAGTTAAACCCGCTATGGGGAACTATCCACTCCCCATAGCTTAAAATCAATTTTATGTACAAAAAAGTTTTATTTTTTGTAGCCATACTAATGGCTGCATCAGCCTCTGTATTCGCTCAGGGAAACGGTATGCAAGGAATCACCGATGCTACCAATATGGTGACATCTTACTTTGATCCAGCCACTAAACTGATCTATGCTATCGGTGCTGTTGTCGGTTTGATCGGAGGTGTAAAGGTGTACTCCAAGTTTAGCTCAGGTGACCCTGATACATCTAAGACTGCCGCTTCCTGGTTTGGAGCCTGTATCTTCCTGATTGTTGCCGCCACCATCCTTCGCTCATTCTTCCTGTAGGAGTCTCAGACTCTCTTATTTTACTTTTAATAACGAGAAGAATGGCAGAATATTCAATCAACAAAGGAATCGGAAAGCCCGCAGAGTTTCGGGGACTTAAAAGCCAGTACCTCTTCATTTTTGCAGGTGGACTATTGTCTGTATTTATTGTCTTTGTGATAATGTATATGATGGGGATCAGTCAGGTAATCTGCATCGGATTTGGAGTCGTTACTGCCGGAACATTGGTTTGGGCAACATTCCATCTGAATGAGAAGTATGGAGAACATGGGCTTATGAAGTTACAAGCCATCCGTAACCATCCCCGCTATATCATCAACCGCAAACGGATTATACAGCTTATTAGTCGTATCAAAAGAAAGGAGGATATGGTATGAGGAATATACTAAGTGCCGCCACGCTGGAAAGCAAGTTTCCCATACTGGCAGTTGAGCATGACTGTATCCTGAGTAAAGATGCGGACATAACAGTAGCCTATCGGGTGGAATTGCCCGAACTTTTTACGGTCACCTCTACCGAGTATGAAGCAATCCATGCAGCCTGGGCAAAAGCAATGAAGGTATTACCTAACTATTCGATAGTCTGTAAGCAGGACTGGTTTATCGAAGAGGATTACACCCCCGAATTGCAGAAAGAAGACATCAGTTTCCTATCTCGTAGTTTCGAGCGTCATTTTAATGAACGTCCTTTCTTAAATCACACCTGTTATCTCTTTCTGACTAAGACGACCAAAGAGAGGGCCAGACAACAAAGCAGCTTTACAGCTCTAACTCGAGGCTTTATCGTTCCCAAAGAAATACAGGATCGGGAGATGGCTCAGAAATTTCTGGAATCAGTCAGCCAGTTTGAACGGATTATCAACGATAGCGGATTTATCAAATTGGTACGATTGACTACTGATGAGATAGTAGGAACAGCAGATCAGGCAGGTATTATCGAAAAATATTTCTCCTTATCGCAGAATGACACCACCTGCTTACAGGATATGTCTCTCGGTGCTGGTGAAATGAAGATCGGTGATAAGTATCTGTGTCTGCATACGCTTTCAGATGTGGATGATCTTCCCGGAAAAGTGGAAACAGATACCCGCTATGAAAGACTATCCACTGATCGAAGCGATTGTCGTCTGTCGTTTGCTGCACCTATCGGAGTGCTCTTGACCTGTAACCACATTGTCAATCAGTATATCTTTATTGATGATCATGCAGAGAACCTGAAACGTTTTGAAAGACAAGCAAGGAATATGCACTCTTTATCCCGTTACAGCAGAAGTAATCAGATAAACAAGCAATGGATCGAAGATTATCTGAATGATGCACATAGTTTCGGGTTAACCTCCGTTCGTTGCCATGTTAATGTAATGGCTTGGAGTGAGGATAAGGAGGTCCTTTCCCGAATTAAAAACGATGTGGGTAGCCAGTTAGCTCTCATGGAATGTAAACCCCGACACAATACAGTTGATACTCCGACCTTGTTTTGGGCAGGTATTCCCGGTAATCAGGGCGATTTCCCGAGTGAAGAAGCTTTCTATACTTTTATCGAACAGGCTTTATGCTTTTTTGTAGAAGAAACAAACTACAAGAGTTCGCTTTCTCCCTTCGGAATCAAGATGGTAGACCGGGTAACAGGGAAGCCGCTTCATGTAGATATATCCGACTTACCCATGAAGAAAGGAATTATTACCAACCGTAACAAGTTTGTATTGGGTCCTTCGGGTAGTGGAAAATCCTTCTTTATGAACCATCTCGTCCGCCAGTACTGGGAACAGGGCACGCATGTAGTCCTAGTAGATACCGGAAATTCCTATCAGGGTTTGTGTGAAATGATCCGCAGTAAGACAAAAGGAGAAGATGGGATTTATTTTACATATACCGAAGAAAAGCCGATCTCTTTCAATCCATTTTATACCGATGATAATCAGTTTGATGTAGAGAAAAAGGATAGTTTGAAAACCTTGTTGCTGACGCTTTGGAAAAGTGAAGATGATAAGATATCCAAGACCGAAAGTGGAGAACTGGGTAGTGCTGTCGATGAGTATATTAAAAAAATTCAGGCTGACCTAAGTATTGTTCCGAGTTTCAACACCTTCTATGAGTTTATGCGAGATGAGTACAAGACTGCATTAGCGAAAAGAGAGATTGAAGTCAGTAAATCTGATTTCAATATTGATAATATGCTGACAACGCTCCGTCAGTATTATCGGGGTGGTCGTTTTGACTTTCTGCTAAATTCGGACAAAGAACTGGACTTATTGAATAAACGCTTTATTGTCTTCGAAATCGATGCTATTAAGGAGAATAAAGATCTTTTCCCTATAGTGACGATTATTATCATGGAGGCTTTTATCAACAAGATGCGTCGGTTGAAAGGTATCCGAAAACAGCTGATTGTGGAAGAAGCATGGAAAGCCCTTTCGTCTCCCAATATGGCTGAATATCTAAAGTATTTGTATAAAACCGTTCGTAAGTTTTTTGGTGAAGCTATCGTTGTTACTCAGGAAGTGGATGATATTATCTCATCACCCATTGTGAAGGAAGCTATCATTAATAATTCCGATTGCAAGATACTGCTCGATCAGCGGAAGTATATGAACAAATTCGATTCGATACAGGCTTTATTAGGCTTGACCGAAAAAGAAAAGGCTCAGATACTCTCCATCAATATGTCCAACAATCCAAGCCGTATCTACAAAGAAGTCTGGATCGGTCTGGGTGGTATGCAATCGGCTGTATATGCAACAGAAGTTAGTCCGTCTGAATATTACACCTATACCACCGAAGAGACAGAGAAACTACAGGTGCAAAAACTATCGGAAAAGTTAGGCGGGGATATTGAGCAGGCTATCAAGCTAATCACTTCAGATAAGTCTCTTCAATAAGCAGACTTATCGACAATTTTTAAATTAATCTCAAACGTAAAAAAATAAATTATATGAAAAAGTTCTTTTTTCTGACAGCCATTGCTGTCTCTCTATTTAGTTTTAATAGTTGCAATAACGATGATGATCATCCGGTAAATCCGGGTAGTAAAGATGCCATCTTAAAGATTCAGGCAGGTATCACAGCAATAGATGTTGTCGGTACAAAAGCATCAGTTGTATCCGCATTTCCTGAAGGAACAAATATCGGTTTGTTCGTTACATCGGGTAGTCTGGGGGATAACAATAATTCGTATAAAGAAAATGACAATGCATTATCTGTTTTTAGAAACGGAATCTGGAATCAGACACCTGAGATCAGGCTTGCAGGAGATAATGCGACGGTCTATGCCTATTATCCATACAGCAGCAACAATACCGATGGCAGATCCATTTTTGTGGATCACGCTACGCAACAGGATTACATGTACGGAACGCATACTCCGGGACAGTCTGCCATCAACAAAGATAATCCGGCAGTAAGCCTGACCATGAAGCATGCGATGGCTTTGGTACAGTTTAATATCAGCAAAGTCAATTATCCCTGGCAAGGAAAGCTTACCCGTATTGAAATAGCCAATGCTGATAAGAAGACTATTCTTTTCAATGAAGGACTAATGGATATTTCAACAGGAACGATTAAGAATATTGAAGGAAAGAACAGACCGGCATCTATTCAGGCGTATTCAGATATCTATCCACTTTTGACTATTCCTGAAAAACCATCTCAATTAGAAGCAGATTTCTTAAAAGTCTTTGTGCTGCCTATTAAATCGACTGGAGGCGAAGGGGATGTTGTTTTTAACTTTACTATTGACGGACGGATCTATACATGGAAAGTCCCGGCTAACACCACTTGGAAAGCAGGCACGAAAAACACCTACGCTGTAACTATTAATGGTTCGAGTCTGAAAATCGGGAATGTAAATATATCAGATTGGACAGGTGGTATTTCAGCAAACCTAATCATTACGGACTAATCTCACACAGGGAGTAAGAACACTGACACTTCTGTTCTTACTCTGTTACTTCTCTCTTTTTATTCAATTTACATCATTAAAAATCATTGAAATATGAAAATAAAAATCTTCATGTTGTGCGTGAGCCTTGTGCTTTTCACTTCAAATATATCAGCTCAATGGACAGTTTGGGATCCGAGTAACTTCACTCAGAGTATTGTCAATACCAGTAAACAGATTGTTCAGACATCAACGACTGCCCAAAATATGGTGAACAATTTTAAAGAAGTTCAAAAGGTGTATAATCAGGGCAAACAGTATTACGATGCTCTGAAAGCTGTGAACGGCTTGGTCAAAGATGCAAAGAAGGTGCAAAGAACCATCCTTATGGTCGGTGAAATCTCCGATATCTATGTACACAGCTTTCAAAAGATGCTGTCCGATCCCAATTATTCCATTGAAGAACTCAATGCTATTGCTAATGGCTATACCCGTTTATTGGAGCAAAGCAATGACGTGCTGAGCGAACTAAAAGGAGTGGTTAATATCAGTACACTCTCTCTTTCCGATAAAGACCGTATTGATGTGGTTAATTCCTGTTATGATGCAATGACTGATTACCGAAATTTGGTTCGATACTATACAAATAAGAATATCGGTGTTTCCTATCTAAGAGCCAAGAAAAAAGGGGAAACAGCCCGAGTCAATGCTTTGTATGGTAATCCTTCGGATCGTTATTGGTAAATTCCTAAATAAGAAGAAATATGGATTTCGATCAATTTCATCAAACCCTGCGGACGCTTTACGATCAGATGATGCCCTTATGTGGCAATATGATCGGTATAGCCAAAGGAATAGCTGGGCTGGGGGCCTTATTCTATGTGGCATACCGAGTTTGGCAATCTCTGTCAAGAGCCGAACCGATCGATGTATATCCTCTGCTACGTCCTTTTGCCATCGGTCTTTGTATTATGTTCTTTCCGTCTGTGGTACTTGGTACTATTAACAGCATTATGAGTCCTGTCGTACAGGGTACAAACGGAATGCTGCAATCCGAGACATTGGATATGCAAAAGTATGCAGAGATGAAAGACAAACTGGAATACGAAGCCATGAAGCGTAATCCCGAAACAGCCTACTTAGTAGACAACGAGATTTTTGAAGAGAAGCTGGATCAACTGGGCATTACCGATGTGGGAGAAATAGCAGGTATGTATATTGAGCGTGGCTTGTACAATGCGAAGAAGTGGATTCGGGAAGCTTTTCGGGAGATACTGGAAATAGTCTTTAAAGCTGCTGCATTGATTATCGATGTGATACGCACCTTCTTTCTGATTGTCCTTTCAATTCTCGGTCCACTGGCTTTTGCCATATCGGTCTGGGATGGATTTCAATCGACACTCACGCAATGGATCACACGTTATATCTCTGTTTATCTGTGGTTGCCTGTTTCGGATCTGTTCAGTACGATACTGGCAAGGCTTCAATCCCTGATGCTCCAATCGGATATTGAACGGATGCAGACTGATCCGAACTTCTCATTGGATAGTTCAGATGCCATCTACATAGTCTTTCTGATCATTGGTATTGTCGGGTATTTCACTATACCGACTGTTGCCGGATGGATTATATCAGCAGGAGGTATGGGGAACTTCGGTAAGAATGTAAACAATACAGCAACCAAAGCCGGAGCAATGGTTGGTGGTGCTGGAGGTGCTGCTGCCGGAAACATTGTAGGACGCTTGAAAGGGCGGTAAAATCTCTAATCTCAATCATCAAATCAAAAAACAATGGAATTCAAATCATTAAAAAATATCGAATCGAGCTTTAAGCAGCTCCGCATCTTCGGCATTGTCTTTCTCAGTTTATGTGCTGCTGTTGCAGGTTACTCCGTTTGGAGTGCCTACAATTTTGCAGAAGCACAACGGCAGAAGATATATATACTGGATAACGGAAAGTCCTTGATGCTCGCACTCTCGCAGGACTTATCTCAAAACAGACCGGTTGAAGCCCGTGAACATGTCAGGCGGTTTCATGAACTGTTCTTTACGCTCTCCCCTGATAAGTCAGCGATTGAAAGTAATATCCAACGGGCATTGCTCTTGTCGGATAAGTCCGCTTTCAATTATTACAAAGACCTATCAGAGAAAGGATATTACAATCGTATTATCTCTGGGAATATTAATCAAACGATACAGGTCGACAGTATTTCCTGTAATCTGGATGTCTACCCCTATCAGGTTATTACTTACGCCCGTCAGATGATTATCAGGGAGAGTAATATTACCGAACGTAGCCTTGTGACAACCTGTAAACTGCTGAACTCTGTCCGTTCCGATAATAATCCGCATGGATTTAGCATCGAAGCTTTCGAAATACGGGAGAATAAGGATTTAAGGGTGTTGGACCGATAAAATGCTGAGCTATGAAAGAACGGATTAAAGAACTCGGCTACTGGTTGGAAGATAAACTCAAAGACCTCTGTGGGGAGATCACTCCAGACAAAAGATTGACCGTAATTGTCATTATGCTTTTATTCTTTACGATACTGAACCTGTATTTTACATTTACGGCTATCAGTAATTGGGGAAGGGAACAAGAACGCAGGGATCAGTTAAAGATAGAACATATCAAACAATTGGAACTGGAAAAGACCAAACCGAAAGATGCAGTATTTGATTCGGATATTCTGGATTCAGATATTGACATTTCGGATAGTACTAACAATAAAACAGATCAATCATATGGCGGATAAACCAAAACTAAGTGAAGAGCAAAAACAAAAGCTAAAGAAATATGCGATTTTCGCATTGATGGCAATTGTTTGTGCAGGATGTATTTGGCTGATTGTCTCCCCATCGGAGAAAGAAAAAGCCAAAGAGCAGATTGGTATGGGCTTCAATGCCGATATACCTGATCCCAAAGGAGACGGTATCATTGGAGATAAAAAAGATGCCTACGAACAGGAACAGATGAAGGAACGCCAGAAAGAGCGGATGCAATCCTTACAGGGTTATGCCGATATGCTGGAAAGTTCGAAAAGTGAACGGGTGACTATTAATCTGGATGATGAGCCTCAGCAAGCTGTGAAGAAAGAAAAGGCTCCGATTAATAATTCGGTATCAGCTTACAGGGA
The DNA here is from genome assembly GCF_004569505.1 of Dysgonomonas mossii. Classification (NCBI taxonomy): domain Bacteria; kingdom Pseudomonadati; phylum Bacteroidota; class Bacteroidia; order Bacteroidales; family Dysgonomonadaceae; genus Dysgonomonas; species Dysgonomonas mossii. The sequence goes on along the minus strand of NZ_SPPK01000004.1, from coordinate 235,007 downwards.
TATCAACCGTACATTGGGTAATTTCTATGAGAAGCCCAATGACGATTCAGAGAAGGAAGAGATGAAAAAGAAACTGGAGGAACTCGAAGCCAAAATGCAGGATAAGGACAATAAACAGTCGGCAGTCGATGAACAACTACTCCTGATGGAAAAATCCTATGAGATGGCAGCTAAGTATATGCCACAGAATCAGTCAGAGCCTTCAATGACAAATTCCAATTCTTTGAAAAGCAAGATTGATAATTATGGAAAGGATAATTCGTCTAAAAATGGGAAGACAACAGTGAATCCTGTTCGTCAGATACAAAAGAATACGGTTTCATCATTGACTCAGAACATCAGTAACGAAGAGTTGTATCAAATGTATGACCAGCCAAGAAATACAGGTTTCAATACAATGGATGGGGAGACTGGAGTAAGTAGTAAGAATACAATTTCAGCAGTTATTCATGATGACCAGACAGTGATTGACGGACAAACTACCCGTCTGCGATTGACTGAGCCGTTGGTCGCAGGAACTACTCTTATCCCTGAAAACACGATTCTGACAGGAGTAGCTAAGATACAGGGCGAACGGTTGGATATACTGATATCTTCTATTGAGTATGAAGGAACAATCATTCCTGTAGAAATGGTCACTTACGACACAGACGGGCAGAAAGGTATTCATATACCGGGATCATTGGAGATGAATGCAGCCAAAGAAATTGTAGCCAATATGGGAAACAGTGTGGGAACGAGCTTTACTATGACTCAGAGTACAGGAGCACAACTGGCATCCGATCTCAGTAAGGGAGCTATACAGGGTGTATCGGCATATATGCAGAAAAAAATACGACAGGTAAAGGTTACCCTTAAATCGGGCTATCGGATTATGCTGATGCCCAAACAGTAAAGAGTTTACAACTGAATAAAAACAAGTATTTATTAATCAAAGAAATAAAACAATGAAGAAATATATTATTGCATTAGCATTGATGCTGACAACGATTGTTGCTCATGCGCAGAATGAAACAACGCCCAAAGATATGCAGGAAGATCTGCAACAGGTATTAAAACCTACTTATGGCGATTATTATGAAGGGCTTTCCAAGAAAATAACCTTTGATCGAATGATTCCTCCTTACGGATTGGAAGTAACTTTTGAGAAGACCGTGCATGTTATCTTCCCTGCTGCGATTCGGTATGTGGACTTGGGATCAAGTAATATCATTGCAGGAAAAGCGGGAAGCTCGGAGAATGTATTACGGATAAAGGCAGCTGTTCGCAGTTTTGAAACCGAAACGAATATGGCTGTAATAACCGAAGAAGGCAGCTACTACACTTTTAATATCAAATATGCAGATGAGCCTGAGAAGCTAAACATTGAAATGAAAGACTTTATGCATGATGGTATAGCAACCAACAGACCGAATAATTCGATGGAGATTTACCTGAAGGAACTCGGTAGTGAATCACCCCGCATCGTTTACCTGATTAATCGCTCCATCTATCAGAATGACAAACGGATTGTAAAGCATATCGGCTCGAAACGTTTCGGAATCCAATATCTGCTCAAAGGTATCTACAGCCATAATGGGCTATTATATCTGCATACACAGATCAAAAACTCAACGAATGTTTCATTTGATATTGACTTTATACGGTTTAAGATTGTAGATAAGAAGATGGTAAAACAGACTGCTGTTCAGGAAACGGTGATCTATCCGCTTCGGGCTTACAATTTCATTTCTCAGGTTGGAGCTAATCAGACGGAACGAACCGTCTTTACCATTGATAAGATAACGATCCCGAATGATAAGCAATTGGTTATTGAGCTCTTTGAAAAGAACGGTGGACGCAATCAGACATTTGTCATAGAGAATGATGACCTGATACGGGCAGAGCAGATTAATGAGCTAAAGATCAAATAAGGTCAGGGTCATAGACTCTTTTACTACACACCAATACAATAATAAAATGTATAGATATAAAATAGCTTTAGTAATCATATTGAGCCTTGTCCTTATCGGACAGGCTCATGCACAACGTTATTTGCCCGGACAAAAAGGAATTCAGGTGATAGGTGGTTTTGTGGATGGATTTAATCTGGAAAAGAAAGACGGACAGGCTTTCTTTGGAGGCATTGCTTTATCGACTTATACCAAGAATGGCAACCGATGGACTTTCGGTGGAGAATATCTGCAAAAGTCTTATGAGTATAAGGATAAGCTGATACCCTTATCTCAGATAACAGCCGAAGGGGGTTATTATCTGAAATTCTTATCTGATCCTAGTAAAACAGTATTCTTCTCCGTAGGGCTTTTCGCTGTTGCAGGTTATGAAACGATTAATTGGGGGAAGGAACTGTTGTTCGATGGAGCAAGCATCACAACAGAGGATAATTTCTTATACGGTGGTGCAGTCAGTTTTGAGATAGAAACTTATCTGACGGATCGACTTGTGTTACTACTCAATGCACGGGAACGGGTATTGCTCGGATCGGACATCAATAAATTCCATACACAAATCGGTATGGGGATTAAGATCATGATCAATTAGATAAATCGGTCAAAACCATCAGCATATTTGGTAGGGATAAATTCGATAATATCGTAGGTCGCAACCTTATTGATATAGAATGGATCGGCTTTCATAATTTCCAAAGCAAGCTCTTTTGTGGCTACTCTACAAAGGATAACTCCTCCGGTACGGGGTTCTTGTCGTCCTGAAGCGATGAAATAGCCTTCTTTATAATTTATATCCAGATAAGTGCGGTGCATACCCAGGTATTTTTCAACCTCGCTTAGTGGTTTCTGATAGGTTAGAACGAAAATAAACATAACATTCAAATTTGAAACAAAAGTAAAAAATAGAAATCGATATGAGAAGAATAGCATCATATATAATTTACACGATACTGATTGCATGTATCGCATGTGCCTGTAGCGACGATATTGATATTCGCCAAAGTTATGAATTCAAGGTTACTCACCTGCCTGTACCGAAAAAGCTGAAAGTTGGTGAGACGGCTGAAATTCGTTGCCAGCTGGAACGATCAGGCAGATATGATAATGCAAAGTATTATCTGCGGTATTTTCAACCGGATGGTAAAGGAGAACTGAAAATGGATGATGGAACGGTATTTTTACCGAATGATACTTACGAACTGACTAAAGAGACGTTTCGGTTGTATTACACTTCTAAATCAGAGGATCAGCAGGTGATTGATATTTACTTTGAGGATAATTATCAGAATACTTATCAGCTTTCTTTTTCTTTTAATAATGATAATGGGGAGGAAGAAGAATGATGACAATGATGGTTATTTCGTATGTGTCCATTTGGATAAGTATTATTTATTCGTTGGTGACGGCTCCGAGTGATATAGAGTTATGGGGCAAAGAAATGGAATAGTAGCTGTATCTAAAAAATAAAGAAAGCTGGAGAATATAGATTCTCTGGCTTTTTTGTAAATTAGAGGGAAAATATCAACAAATAAGAAACAATGGAAGAATTATCAATATACATTGAAGATTTATATAATCATTTTAAGTCTCATCTAGACAATAATAAAAGAATCTTATTTTCAGGGCCATATGGTATTGGTAAAACTTACTTCTTGCGAGATTTTTTCAAAAATGAAAATATAGAAAATGATTATAATGTCTTTCATTTGTTTCCGGTAAATTATCAGGTATCTAATAATGAAGATATATTTGAGCTTATCAAAATTGACATTTTATACCATATATTGGGGAAAGGATGGGGATTTGAGAAACAACAGCAGGAAAAGATAAGCAAAACACTTGCTTTACAAACATACACTATCAGTAAAACTTCAAGTGCATTTAAGGCTATCACACAGATATTATCTCTAGGTAAAAGTAAACCTATAACTGAAGGTGCGGATGAACTTGAAAAGATTATAACGAGCTTTAGTAGATACTATAAAGAACTTAATGAAGAAGAGGGTTCTTTGGATAAGATAAAGGAGTTTGCCGATATATTTGAAAAAAAGAAAGGGTCAATCTATGAGTTTGACAATATTACTCAACTTATTTATGAATTATTAGAAAAACAGACAATTGTAGAAAATCAAGCAGACGAAACAGATACAAAGAGAAAAGAGAATGTATTAATTATTGATGATTTGGATAGAATTGATCCAGAGCACATATTTCGAATTTTGAATGTATTTTCAGCACATTTTGATATAAGAAATGAGGATAGCAATAAATTTGGATTTGATAAAGTAATTTTTGTTTGTGATATTGAAAATATTAGAAATATATTTTTTGCAAAATATGGATTTAACACTGATTTCAATGGTTATATAAATAAATTTTTCAGTAGCTATATTTACCATTTTGAGAATAAAACAGAAATAAAAGAAACAGTTGAAAAATTTCTAAATAGAAAACTCAATAATAGAGAAGTTCACAAAAGATACTCTTCCATTAAAGAGGATATTATAGAATTTCTCGGCATATTTATTGACTCAGATAAGATAAACATAAGACATCTTAAGAATTTGGAGACTTTTGATTTTACGATAAGTTTTTTCGATTATTATCGGAGAGAACATATTACAAGGTTGTTATATTGGCATTTAATTAATTTTTTATTAAAAATATTCAACAATGATTTATCAAAATTAAAAGGTGCATTTTCCAATCTGAAATTAGATGATAACGAATTACGGTCATTTTATAGAAGAAGAGATCGTTATTTAAAAGGTCTTATTTTGTTAGCGGATATAGAAAAAGTGAATGATCATTTTCAAGGTCAAGAAGTTGATTATTTATATAATAATAAAGATTTGAATCTAAAAATTAAATATTCGCTTATAAATGCAGGTGATTATTTTTGGAGCAATATTGAGGATGTTATATCATATGAATCAGAGGAGTTTAACACCAAGGTTAGTTCAGATCCAGTATATGGAATAAAAAAATATACCCGGGACATTTCACTTGAGAACATTGGTCAATTATTTGTTGTCGCCATTAATGAACTGGATAGAAAGGGAATGTTAATTAGAAAATAAATTCTTCTCTTAGTTTTTTGCTCCAGAAAACTAAGAGTACAGATGCTCATATTCAGGCTAGTATTATTTTCTCATCCAACGATGTGATTATAAATGCCGGAGTTATTCTTGTAGGATTTTAATATGGCAGTTAGATGCCTAGATACCTGTTCCTGTTGCCACATTCATCTTGCTGGATAGCTGTTGGACAGAACACTTCGATGCTCCACAAGTGGAAGCTCAATAGGTATTTCTGAAGAAATATGCAGGAAATAAAGCTGCTGAAAATTTTGTTGCTTTTGAATGGTATGAAGAAGGTTTATATAAAAAATATAAGGCTTACTTTGGCTATGTATTCTATATAGCCAAAAAAAAATGGCACATGAGTGTAGGACTACTTAAATTAGTAGCCCTATTTTCTTATTATAAATGCTATATTTACAATATGAATCCTTTGATAACATTGTGCAGGAAATTTGGACCTATATCTCTTGATATTGAGAAAGAACTTAATCTTAAAACTCAAAGCAAGATTTATGAAAAAGATACTTTCTTCATTAAGGAAGGGCAGATAGTATCCAGTCTATTCGTTATAGAAAAAGGTCTTGTTCGTTCATTTTATATGAAAGAGGAACGAGAGATAACAGATTGGTTTGGTTTTGAAAATATCCCTTTAGGAGCAACAATGCCTTTATTCTTCAATCGTCCTTCTTTGCAAAATATTCAATTTTTGGAGACTTCAATAATTCATTATATTTCCAATTCAGACCTCAATGTACTTTATAACAAATACAATGAGATGAATACCATTGGGAGGCGTATGACAGAAGAATTGTGTCGGATCATGGAAGAAAGAAGCTGGTCTTTACAAACTGAATCGGCTGAACAACGATACCTGAATCTAATAAAGTCCGAACCTGAAATATTACAACGTGTATCATTGGGACATATAGCATCTTATCTGGGTATTACCCAAGAAACATTAAGTAGAATAAGGAGTAAACGAATTTGACTTTTATCAAAAAATGTAGTTTCATATCATGCTATCTTTGTATCCAAAATTGATGATATGAAATACTTATATTTAGCATTAGCTATAATTTTTGAAGTTATAGGCTCTTCCAGTATGAAGGCTTCTGATGGTTTTACTAAATGGTTACCTACAGTAATAGTCGCCATAACTTATTTAATCTGTTTCTACTTTTTATCACTGACATTGAAATCGATGCCTTTAGGTTTGGCTTATGCTATATGGGGTGGTTTAGGTATAGTATTAACTGCAATTATTTCAGTTTTAATATTTAAACAATCTATGGATTTACCCGCGATTATTGGTGTAATTTTAATCGTGTCTGGTGTTTTTGTTATGAATTTCTTCTCAAAAACATTAAGTCATTAAGTCAGTTTAATAGCTATAATTAGCTGGTTGTTTAGATCTTTATTATCTATTACACTTTGTTCCACTTTACTTATGATAAATTTACTCCTGGTTTTTTGTTTCTTTTTTATCCGCTCAGGCTCATTGAAAAAAGAAAACGGACTGAATTTCAGTCCGCCTCATTGGATATTTCATTTAACAGTTGGAACATACCATGTATCCCGATAATTATTCCCAATCAGATTGAAAACTCCACCTAATCCGCTTTTTCCCGCAAACTGTTTAGCTTCTCGAATACTATCAAATTCACCTAATAGCTTAAAACCTATATATAATCGATACATGCTTTGTTTATTTTAGTTTGATAAAATTATGCTGCTAATCGTTCTTCTATAAGTGGAATATTCTGATTGACAAGATCAATTATTTGATTGTGGTATTTAGTATTCTTATTACAAATACCTCTCGATTGAATAACCTTTAGTTGAGAAATTGAAACTTCTATTGTTTCAATCCGTTTTCCATCTATACAAGCCGAAAGAATCAGCGAATCTTCTTTTGAATGGTAACTGCCGACACAATGGTGCATGGCTTTACCTTCGTTGATTATCTCTGCGACACTTTCCAAGACTCGAACATTAATTAGTCCATCTGAAAATATAAGACCAAAGAACTTGGCTTTAGCTTCTCTGTATGAATCTTCTTTTGCGAGTTTCTTTTCTATTTCTAATTGAACATCTGCTTTTACTTTTTTAGCTACATAGCGGTCATGCTCTGCTTTCAAATTATCGGGACAAACATATTTTGCATTATGCAAGTCTTTGCCAAAGAAGCGAAGTAAGTCAATATAATCGCACCAAAGGGTAGCATCTTTGATTTTGTAGTTATTACGAATACATATTTTAATCGATTGCCAATAGTTATTAATACTCTTCCATCCGCTATCCATAATACGCTTTAATAGCTTGGCATATCCTGCTTTGATTAGCGTTTCAGCTTTACTATCTGTTAGTAGTATACGGAATAGATCTAATGGTTTCTGATTGTATAAAGCTTTCTTATAGCCTGCACGTTTTAGTTCGGGTATTAGTTTTTGTGTTGGATATACTGCACCTGTATAGATCCTGTTATAAACATCAATCTCTTGTCTTAATTCCAATGGAGTATGAAATATCCACGAATCGTAATACATTGTCCCCATTGTCTGCCGAAGACGAGCAAATGTGCAATACTTCCCATTGGGAGTAATCCAACGTTGCATCACTTCGGACGCACTATATTCGGGTAGTTCTCCGATTTTGCTCGTATATCCTAACATAATAGTGCGTAGTACCTGATATCCTTTATGGGCATCAATAACAGTCATATAATAGCTGTCATTGAATGTCCGTTTGGCTGTAACTTTTACAGTCAGCTTTGATTTACAGTTCGGGCAATCACAACCTAAGATAGTTGTAATCAGTTCTCCTTCTCCTTGCCATGAGTGTCCGCACTTGGAACAGGTTACAATCCCTTTCTTTGAGCGATAACCCAGATATTCAATTGCATTATTATATCCCCATTGTATCTGTTCTTTGGTAATAGCAGATAATGTCTTGCTCGCTTCTACAACTTGTTGTTGAAATTTATTCTTTGGTTTCATAGGTCAGAATAGGCTTAGTTGGTTGGTATTGGCTGTTTGTTTAGCTGTTGTCTTCTTCTTGGGTTGCATCATCTTGTTATAGGCATCATTCTGTGCTTTCTGAATAGCGTCTTGCCGTGCCTGTTGTTTTTCATCCTCTGTCAGTTCTACTACATGGTTTACGGCAATTCGGGCATCGATCGGTTTACCAACTTCTATATTTTCTTCATCGTAATAATGCACAGCCATTGAGTAGACTTCATCATCGGTGAAGCCATTACAACCGCTTTTTTGTACTTCGTTTAAAATGTAAGTACAACAATCGTCAATGTTCTTATTCAGGTTAGCGAATGATTGGGCGAACAAAGGGTCTACAGATGCCCTTTGTTCTAAATGGGTTAATATGGTTCGTGTAAAATATGCTGTTGATTTCATAGTCGTTATTTATTTAGGTTCAATACTGTTTGTAATTCTTCTTTCTTGGTTTTGGAAAATATCCATCCTGCTTGTTTTTCATTGTTATGTGTCAGTCTAGGATTGAATTTTCCACCCATTGCTTTGAGTAAATCTTTGATTTCTTTGGTATCTCCAAACAGGGCAATTGCTTTCTCTGAATAATCAACTATCTCAAAAGAGAGGTTATCCGATTCAAATTGAAGAGTTGGTTCTTTTTCGTTTTGAATAGAAGTATTATTGTCATTATTCTTATTGATGTAAATACCATCGGGACATCCTGCCACATAGGCAAATTCATCAATCTTGTTCTTTCTGTCATATATCGGGGATTTTTCAATGATCCATCCGCTGTATTTGCTTTCTCCCAGATAATACCCTGCACCCATTGAATACTTTTCCCTGTGTTCATACTCCTCGTTATAGATTTCCAGATGGGCTGTTTCTTCAAAGTTTGGAGCATACTTTCGCATTTCGGAGAATATATCACGTTTGTGCTTGGAAAAGCCTAAAATTACAGTACGTGTGACTTTTGAGGCATAGTAGTCCGTTTGTGAGTCGGATTCATCTGCTTTTAAACGAGCCACAATGATTGCTTTAGCATCTTGGCGTAGGTTTTCATTCAGCCATTTACGACCAATCTCCCTTATCGCTTTTCTGTGTTCATTCTCTTGTCTTTCCTTTTCCTGTTCTGCATCTTCTTTAGCCTTTGCTTTGGCATAGAGTTCAATGACTTCTTCTTCGGACATAAACTCAATATTGTTTTCATCGTAATACATACCGATTCCAAACTTTTGGCTTAATGGTTTAATGATTTCAGATTGTTGCATATCAAGCGTACGGAGATTAATCAGATGATAATGATAGCCGTATTTGTCGTGTGTGGTTTTGTGGACTACATAACGGTCATAGGAGTATCCTTCCATTTGGATGATTTGGTTTTCTGCTACTGCTTTAACTTCTGTATCGGTTGTTGTTCCTGCGAACAATGAATATAATTTAGTCATGACTGTACGGTTTAAAAGATTAGAAATAAGAAAATGGAGATAAGGATGATAAAGGCTATAATTGAGAGTATCATCTTGATAAAGAGTTAAATACAAGACAGATAATCAGATAACCACCGATAAATCCTGTAATAACAGAAGTGTTTATGCTCACTTGTGTCACTATCCACATACACAGAGCCACAACTGCTATCCCTAAACCCAATTTTATGATGATTCCAGAGGTGAGGGAGTTTTGTTTCAATATTTTTCTTTCGTTTCTCATAACTGCGACTTTTTTTTTCATGCGTCATCCGTCAGGTCGGTCGTTTTTTGTTTCAAGGGCAACAAACAGGTATAGGCTTTTAGACAGGCATATTTTTTCAGATAAATACGCTCGCCTGAAAGGAAAGAGGAAGATTTATTTGAAAACCGATAGGCGTAAGAATATGCAGGACTAAAAGCCGTTCATACCTTTGCCCGATGAACAGAAAGATCGATCAAGTGATGACTCCGCAGAAAGAGGAGCAGTTATAAAAGGAGAAACGGAAGAGAAATTCTATAATATCGATATATTAATTAAGATTCTGAATTCGCATTATCTCTGTAGCTTTATGTACTTTTGTTTTGATGGATAAGAAAGCTCTTGAAATATTTCGTGCAGAAGTAAATACTGAATTATCACTGCCTATAGCTGATGGTGGAATCAAAGCTGGATTCCCAAGTCCGGCACAGGATTTTATGGATTTGGCTATTGACTTGAATAAAGAGTTGGTACGTCATCCTGCCAGTACATTCTATGGTCGTGTTCGTGGAGATAGTATGCAAGATGCGGGTGTTTACGATGGAGATATATTGATTATTGATAAATCGCTGGAGCCGCGAAACGGAGATATGGCAGTCTGCTTTGTCGATGGTGAATTCACGATTAAATATATTAAAATAGAAAAAGATATTGTTTGGCTTATACCTGCTAATGACAGCTATAACCCTATCAAAATAACAGAAGATAATGATTTCCTTATCTGGGGTATTGTAACTTACTCAATAAAAAAACAGAGGTAGTTTGCTTAATATGGATATAAAAACTTTAATAAATCGTCTACGTGTTAGGATAGAGGATGATTATTCTGAATATAGTGAGACATATTCAGAAAATATATTCGAGATAATTGACAATTATATAAATAACGATAAATATTCTGATTTAGAAAAAGCGTTTTATCTGATATTGAATCAATATCCTAATGACACGAAGAATTATTTTGTCAAGCCGAATGAAATGGTTCTTATACCAGATGTATATAATATGGGAAGTCCTGGAATAGAATATGAAGTAGATTTTGCTATTTATGGAGGTGTGTTAAATAATCCAATAAAGATCGCAATTGAATGTGATGGAATTCGTTCTCATAGACAAAAACATAGTAATAAAGACAGAAAAAAGGACGTAAACTTTCAGGCGGCAGGTTGGATTGTTATTAGATTTGGCTCAAATGAAATTCATGAAGAGTTGGCGAAGTATGAAAATCAAGAAAATTACACGTCCGATTTTTTACAGTATATAGAAAATGTAATAAATGAAACTTCGCAGATAATCACATGGAGGTCATATGCGAAAGCTGACTTTAGAAGTAGGTTAACAGGATATAAGTGGGGATTTATACTTTGCCCACTATGTGGAAAAAGCCAAATGGGAGAATTGAATCATATAAAACATGTCTGTAGGCATTGTGGTGAAAAATTCAAAAGAGAGGTTATTTCAAGTGAAAATGTAAAATATGAACATAACGGAATATTGTATTTTGATTAATGTACGCCCTGATCGACTGTAATAACTTCTTTGTTTCATGTGAACGGGTTTTCAACCCGGCATTGAACAATCGTCCTGTTGTTGTACTCAGCAACAACGATGGTTGTGTTATATCACGTAGCAATGAAGCCAAAGCATTAGGTATCAAAATGGGAGTACCATTTTTTCAAATAAGAGAGCTCGTCAAACAATATAAAGTTGCAGTATATTCTACAAATTTTACTCTTTATGGAGACATGTCTGATCGGGTAATGAAAACTTTATCCAAGCTTGTTCCTGACATGGAAATATATTCTGTTGACGAAGCTTTTCTGCATCTTCACGGAATAGAGGATATTGCCAATTATAGCAAGCGTATCATTCGGACAGTCACAAAGAATACAGGCATTTCTGTGTCAATCGGTGTTGCTCCAACAAAGACTTTGGGGAAAATAGCTAATCATTTTGCAAAGAAATACAAGGCCTATAACAATGTATGTATTATTGACAGCGAAGAGAAGCGTATCAAGGCATTACAAAAAACACCTATAAGTGATGTTTGGGGCATAGGGCGTCGCCACACAAAGATGCTTGAATATCAAGGAGTAAAAACTGCCTATGATTTAACACAAAAGACTCGATCATGGGTCAGAGATAAGATGACTGTAATCGGGGAACGTACCTGGCTCGAATTACAAGGCATTCCCTGTATTGAAAAAGACGAACTGTCGGCTAAGAAACAACAGATATGTACTTCCCGAAGTTTCGGGCAGCCAATTACTGAATACAACAATCTACTGGAGTCTATCGCTGCATTAGCCTCTCTGAGTGTAGCTAAATTGAGGAAACAGAAAACTGTAACCAAAGGTGTTTATATTTTCGTGCAAACTGATAGATTCGAAGAGGATGTATATAAACCCTCAAAAGTTGTTCCTTTGTCATTTTACACATCGGATACAGCCGAGATTATCGGTTACTGCCGTCAGGCTTTGGATTCTATTTATTTGCCGAATCTGGAATATAAAAGGGCTGGAGTTGTATTGATTGATATTACCCCCGAAGAATATGCCCTGCGGGATCTCTTTGATGAAAAAGATCGCGATAAGCAACAGCGATTAAACCAGACTTTGGATGAGATAAATAAAAAGAATGGACGTGACTCTATAAAACTTGCTATTGAAGGAAACGGTTATAGTAAGAACATCCGTCAAGAACATCTTTCAAAGCGATTCACAACTAATCTTAATGATATAATCGAAATTAATGTTTAGTTATATTTATTGGCTAATTAAGGTATATCCTATAAAAAAGGTGTAACCTTATATTCCCCTTTAGATGTAGCAAATAACCCACAACACTCAGGCTTCACTGAACAAAGACTACATTCCTCTAGATATTTTACTTTCCAATCAGAAATTGATTTGCGGGCAAACTCATGTAATGATGAGGGTAAAGAGCAAAGAGGCAGATTGAAAATTGAGACATCCAATCCCCATGTTGCAAGACTAATTACAGCTATCTCTAGTTGATCTTGAAAATCAATTGGGTCTATCCAAACTCGTTCGTGATTTTTTATGCTGTAGCCAGTATCTTCTAATCCCATAAAAGAGATATGAGTAACAAAGGGCAGATTCTTGTATATAAAATTCGATAGCTGCGGTAGACGTGGATAATTTATTTTATTGATAACAATACGGAGTTCTATTCGGATATTAAATTCAGCCAGATTATATAATCCTTTTACTGTCTCATTATATGATCCTATCGCTTGTGCAATATAATCATGATCATGCAAGTAGTCGGAATGTAGAGGAATTCCCAATAATAATCTATCATTACCAACAGATGCAAGTTTCTTCACATAGTCTCTATTTGAAAAAGCTCGCCCATTGGATAGTATATGTATTTGGGCTTCGGGTAGTTTCTCTTTTACTTTATCTATTAACAGAAAGAGTTTGTCAGCTAATAATGTAGGTTCTCCTCCTGTTATTCCAATATCAGCTAATTCAGAAGGAGCAGACTCAATAATCGCCAAATTACGTTCGAATAATAAGTCTATATCATTCCTGTTTAGCGGAGGCTGTGAGCACATCAGGCACCTATTATTACATTGTGCTGTAACAAAAAGGGAGTTGTCGTTGGAGTTAATATCTAATTCAATTTTAATCATCCGACACTATTGTTAATCCACCGTTTGAATATAGGTAATACCTCCTCTTCTCTGTTTATTAGTAATGAAAAGATATGTTGTATTATTTGCTTATGTTTCTTGCAGAAGGATGACGTTGGTCTAAAACCATACATATCACCTTGTGTTGAATGGTTTCTTACAGGATCGGCTCCGCAATAAGATTGATAAACACATTCCGAGCAGCCTGCAATAGTTTCGTTTGCCCAGATTAAAGCTATCTCCTGAGCCTTTCTTCCATAGAATATATTCTCGTAAGGATCATTGACATGTCCAAGCCGAAAAGTATTGTCTCCATGTTCAGTCAACATCCGGGATTCATCTGAAGCATACACATAACCGTCATAGTTATATACAATCACACTATTGATAATTCCGGCAGGAGATTGAAGGTCTACAAAACCGATAGAAAAAGGAGTCAATATCTTCCTCAAAATTAAAGCTGTGAATTCTTCTATAAAGTAAGTTCCGTTTTTATTCAGTTCTAAAATGTAATCCAATGCCTTCTTGTAAAAAAGAATGAACCGGTCATAATATTCATTCCAATCTGCATATTGGGAAGCCATACCATAAGGGTTTAAGGCTCTTAAGAATATACTATGAAAACCATTGTCTATATATGCGTCAATAATTTCTTCGGGATGATTCACTGATTCTTCCGAAGCTGTCATTAGAGCTGATACTCTATCTATACCTAAAATATTTCGGGCTTTCTCAATTCCTTTTACGACACGGGAGTAACTGTCAATCTTTCCTCTATTGTGATTATGTAGTTCCTCCGGACCATCAAGAGATGTCGATATCAGGATTTTGTATGTTTCACAAATAGATAAAACTTCGTCAGTCAGATTTACACTATTAGTACACAAAACATAAGTAATCTCTTTCTGGTAAATGACATTCTTTTCTTGTGTAGCTGATATTGCGAAAAGCAATAAATCAGCCATCAAAGAAGGTTCTCCGCCTTGAAACTCCATAGTTATTGAAGGCGAAGGCGATTTAAACATCAGATCAATGGATTTTAGCATTGTGTCTTTGCTCATGTCATATAATGAACCGTAGCACTCTTTACTGGATGCCTGACAATAAATGCAATTTTGATTGCATCGCAAGGTCAATACAAATATATGTAAGGATGCAAAATGATCTAAGAAAGATTTTTTTGTTCTTAGTCGGGCTGCAAGATTATCTATTAGGTATGGTATTGGTGTTTCACTGATAAAAAAAGAAGAAATAAGATCTTTATACAGTTCCTCGTTCGTTCCAATTTCTTTGTGTGCAATTCTTTTAGCTGTACCAAGAGGAGTAATCAGAAAATCTCCAACTTCATTAACAAGAATCTCATTATTATCAATGCGGTCAAATCGAAAAGGTAATAAGTAATACATTATTCTCCGGTTAACATATAATCTTCAAACTCATCATTATTAGCAAAAGCCTTGACATAAAGAATATCTCGAATATTCCTTGTCTCTTGTCCGACAATATCCCGAACTTTGTAATCGATAAAGTCCTGATTGATTTTTCTATCTAGCTGATCAACTTCCTCTTGAGTAAAAATTCCGTCTTTCTTCCTGAGTTCAATAGATTGAATGGTATCGGTTGAAATATTACGGTTTATGAGGTATAGATCCGATAGCCAATACAATACTTTTGATATAACTGTATCATTGTAAATCAGAGTATCAACTGAAAAATGTACTGTATTCTCTGTTATTTGTCTAAAATCAGTCATCTTATTTTTTCAGAAAATAAACAGTTTGTGTATCTACAATACCGTCTGCATCGATTCCTATCTTATTTTGAAAAGCAATAACTGCTTTTTCTATTTCATTATCAAATAAAGTAGTTCCTTTTGCAAAAGATCCTGACAGGTATTTTTTATCAATTAAGATATTCTTCAGTTGTGTAACATCTGTTCCGGTCATTCCTTTTTTTAAGATTCTATCGCCCAAATTAAGTTTTTCCCCCACAGCAGTTGTCGATGTTGTCTTCTTTGTTGAAGTTGAAGATGTTCCATTTGTGGTAGACGAATTACCACTGCCTGTAGATTTACTACTTGACGATTTTGTATTGGATGTTCCGGAAGATGAACCTGTAGATGGAGTATAATAATAGGATGACGACGAAGAAGACCGACTGGAGCCTCCCGAATAAGTCGAACTACTTGATCGGTGTGAAGAATGCGACCTATGTGAAGAATGTGATCTATGACTTCTATGCCCCGCAATCAGATAAGAATTATCATTTTGAAATTTCAATACGAATTTCTGAGAATTATCTTTTTTAGGACTTATTTCCGGTTCTTTTTTGCCATTATCCAAATTCAGTTTACTGATATCATAGTTAGAAGCTTCGGTATTTGTAGTTGCTACAATAGATGTTAGAGAAGTCAGAAAGATGCCTTTCAGAATTTTATTAAAGCGTGATTTCATAGATAATTACACAATTAGCTGATTCCAAGCATAAAGATATAGAATACTATTTTAACAAAGTTAGCAAATGCTAAAAAATAATCAATATATTTTTTTACAGCTTGATTATACATAAAAGCGGAGAATATACTTACTCTTTTATCTGCTTGATTCTGTATATTTGTAGAGAGAAATAAGTATCTGGAAATAATAATTCAAACAATGATAAAAGTTATAGCCGAGGATTTTATTAAAGAAGAGTACCTGGAAATAGTAAAACCTCTTTATGCTGAATTAGTTGCTAAGACTAAATTGGAAAAGGATTGTATTGAATATAATCTTTATATAGATCAGGACGATAAAACTCATTTCATCTTCATTGAAGAATGGCCCGATCATGAGGCATTAGACAGGCATTGCCAGACAAAGCATTTCAGACGGCTTGTTCCTCTGATTAATAAGCACCAAGCCAAAGAGTGCGAATTTACGATTATGGATATTTTTCAATAAGTAAAAGGATGGAGAATAAAGATATTCTGATAAAAACTCAGGAATATATAAAAGAAACTTTTCTCAAAGATGGAACAGGGCATGATTACTATCATATAGAACGAGTGGTAATTAATTCCAAAAAGATATTGAGAACAGAACATGCAGATAGCTTTCTGGTTGAACTGGCAGCTTGGTTGCATGATCTAGGAGATCACAAACTTCACGACGGTGTAGATAAGTCTGAGGAGTTAATCGGTGCTTTTCTTAGATCATTGGCCATTGAACAATCAATTATAGACAGAGTTGTCGAGATTGTTTCTCAGGTTTCTTTCAGTAAAGGGAATAAGCCATCTTCAATTGAAGCCGAGATAGTACAAGATGCAGACCGTTTGGATGCTATCGGAGCAATTGGTATTGCTCGCTGTTTTGCATATGGCGGTAGTAAGAATCGTATTCTATATAGCCCTGATGAAAAAGAGAAAGAGAAAGAGAATTCAAGTATTCAACACTTTTATAATAAATTATTTAAACTAAAGGATCTAATGAATACTGAATCCGCTAAACTGATAGCTGCAAACCGGCATTCATTTATGGAAGAATATATCGCTGAATTTTACAGGGAAGTTCAATAAGAGATCTATCTTTGCAGTTCGAATTTAAAATATGATAGTGATGAAAAATTTAGTAGAGAATTTAAGTCAATTGTTTGCTGACTTTTCAAAAGATGCAAACACTCAGGTAGAAAATGGGAATAAAGCAGCCGGACAACGTGCAAGAAAAGTGTCTTTGGAAATAGAAAAAGCTTTGAAAGAATTTCGTAAGGTATCTATCGAAGAGTCTAAAAAATAAGAAAGAGGAGCTATAGCTCCTCTTCTTCATTTTGTATATATCCCACACGCTTTCGAGGTTTATCATCCTGTTCTCTGGTACTCGCTAATTCAGTCAAAGCCTGATATATCTCATTAAACTGCATATTCGTTTCTAGCATAAATGTTTCTAACTTTTGATTAAGCTCTGCATAGCCTAAAACATATTGGCGTAAAACTACAAATGCCCGCATAATTGAAATATTGATTTCAATAGCAATTTTACTTCGTAATACAGACGAAAGCATAGATACTCCCTGTTCTGTGAATGCAAATATCTTAGTTGCTCCGACATTATAACTCGAGGGTATCACAAACTGTGATACCCCCATGTTTATCAACTCCATAGCTTCTTCCTTCGTCAATTCAAACATAAAGTCTTCGGGAAAACGCTCTATATTTCTTCGGACAGCTTGTTTTAAAGCTCGGGTTTCAACCTGATAGAGTTCTGCCAAATGAAAATCGATCATTACCCGTAAACCACGAACCTCAAATATCTTATTTTGAATAATCTGTAATTCCATATCAATTCAAAGTTTTAAATGATGATTTTCCTATGTTGGCATTGAACATTATGATCATTTCAGATTTAGCCTTTACTCTACCGTATTCACAAAAAACATTGAATACCCATTTCAGAAAAGCTTTGGTATATAGGGATTGAATACGGAAACTTAAGAAAATAATAACCTCTAGATTATAATAGGTACAAATATATTCTTCTTTCTCATTTCGGGTATACCGGTATTCTTTTGTCACATCCGGTTCTCTCAATAAGCCTTCTTTGAATATAACTTTGAGATGCTTATTGATTGTAGGTGTATATATGCCAAACAGATCAGCCATATCATTTACTGTCATCCAGACCGTACCATCTACTATTTTTACTTCAATGATTGGTCTGTCAGTATCTATATCTGTAAACTTTATATATCCTGTTTCCATAAACTCAACTAGATTAAACAATAGCATTTTTTGATTCGTAAGTTTTTAGTTTTCCAGCAATAGCATTCATTTCATTGGCTATCTTGTTATTAGTTATCCGGGCATATATTTGCGTTGTCTGGATTTTTGTATGCCCCAGCATTTTCGATACAGACTCGATCGGAATACCCAACGATAAAAATGTCGTTGCAAATGTATGACGGCTCATGTGATAGGTGAGATGCTTCTCAATACCGCACAAATCGGCAATTTCTTTGAGATAAGAGTTCATCTTCTGATTGCACATTGTCGGAAGAACTTTGTTGTTCTTTTGTTTTCCTCTATATCTCTCGATTATAGAAAGTGGTATATCCATTAAAGGAACGGTTATATCGGTATTTGTTTTAACACGCTTCTTCATAATCCATAAATTATCATCAAAATGAGGCTTTATATCGTCATACGTTAATTCGTATATGTCTGCATATGAAAGTCCGGTGAAACAGGAAAATATAAATATATCCCTTACCTTTTCGATCCGACCAATAGAGAAGTCTTTCTCAATAATCGCCTTTATCTCTTCTTCGGTCAGATATCCTCTGTCAACCTTCTCGAAATGGATTTTATAATTCGCATAAGGGTCTGCGATGATCCAACCATTGTTCTTTGCTATATTGATAATCTTCTTCAGAAGCCTCATGTTGCGCCCGATTGTATTGGTCTGGCAATTCCCTTCAATTCTAAGATAAGTTTCAAAATCCGTTAAGAAACTGTGTTTAATATCTTTCAGTTTAATATCAGACAGATTATATTTGAATTTTAAGAATGTCTGAAGCTTTTTATAAACACATTTGTATTTTTGCAGGATAGCCGGAGAGAATTTTTTACCGACCAGTTTTTCCATATCTTCATTGTGCTGACGATAGACTTCCAAAAGATAGATTGGTATGTCGTTAGGAGACGAGGAGATACCAAGAATACTGTTTTTCAAGCCTTCTGCAGAAACAATCCCATCACGATCAAATATCTCATTGTATTTTTCATTGATAAGGCTGGTATAAGAATCTATAATCTTATTGATACCTAAAGCTTCTCGACTCTTTCCGATTGCTCTGCCTGTACTTGATTCCCAAATACCTGTATTTATTGCAGCTTTTATATTAAAACTGACCTTCTCCTGAGAGATTGTAATCCGGCAAAAGATAGGTGCTGTTCCGTCCTTTTTAAGTTTGTCTCGACGGATGTAATAAATAACATTGAATGTACTTTTCATAACTACTCATTTTAAATTACAAATAAAACATTATTGTTTCTCGAATGAGTAAATCTTGCACTTCCAAAAACGACTGATACACTGCCAATTAAAGACAATTTAGGGTGAACACTTTTTCCGCTTAGGGTGAACACTTTGGGGAACGAATTAAGGCGTTCGATGCCTGCTTAATGTCTTTTTCTGGCTATATGGATAAAAAGAAAAATCCCACAATATATTGATATTGTAGGATTTAACTAACTTTTTTCGCCTATTGGCTTTAACTTTGGCGGTATGGACGGGACTCGAACCCGCGACCCCCTGCGTGACAGGCAGGTATTCTAACCAACTGAACTACCACACCATTTTATTTTTGCTTTTTTATTAGCAGCATTTCCTCTCAAATGCGATGCAAAGATAGGATAAGGATTTGAATCCTGCAATAGATTTACAAAGATTTTTTAGAATAAAATTTAACATCATTGTGTCTCAAAGGATTAAAAATAAAGAAAAATTATCGGCTTAAGTATTCTATGAAAATTTAAATGGAAAAATATAAATAAAAAAAAAGTTTACGAGAATTGATACTTAAAAAAGTAGCAACAGAAACAACATTTACAATATTGATCTCTACCAAATTTATGACTTCACTAAATATTTTTTGAAATATTTTATACTTTATTTTGATTTATAAAATATTTTGTCATATTTTTGCAAACAAATAAATCAAAAAGAAACTCATAACCCATATATCTAATCAAAATGAATAATAAAGATGAATTTTAATATCTTTAAATATTTTGATTATGGAAACTCTAATTTTAGGTAAAAAAGGTTGTCTGGCTATAGTATTATTTGCTTTCCTCTCTACTTTATCCGTAAAATCGCAATCAGTTAATATTGATTTCGGAGCCGATTTAGTAAGTTCCTATGTATGGCGCGGTTATAAGCAAGCCGGAGCCAGTTTTCAACCAACATTAAGTGCTAGTGTAAATGGATTTTCACTAGGTGCATGGGCTTCTACAGATTTTACTAGCGAAAATGGTAAAAAAGAAGTAGACTTTACTGCCGCATACGAAAATAGCGGATTTAAAATTGCTGTTACAGATTACTGGTGGGATGGAGAAGGTCAGTATCGATATTTGAGTAGTCCTCACGGAAGTAACAATGGACATTATTTAGAAACATCATTAGGCTATACACTGCCCGAATCATTCCCTTTGAATGTTACATGGAATACATTCCTATTAGGCAAAGGAAATAAGAAAGAAGATGGTAAAAATTCTTATTCTACTTACATCGAATTAGCTTATCCATTCTCTGTTGCGGGAGTAGACATGGGAATATCAACAGGATTCACACCTTGGGAAAGTGCTGTTTATGGAACAAATGGATTCAATTTCACTTCTATATCTTTAAAAGCATCCAAAAGTTTAAAAGTTACAGACTCATTTTCTTTACCAATATTTGGGCATATCATCTGCAACCCAAATCTTGAAGATATACATTTTGTATTTGGTATGTCTTTTAAGTAAGAACCTCCTTATTATAAATAAAACACTTTATCATTTTTTATATGAAAAAAATTGAAGCAATCGTTCGCAAATCAAAATTTAATGAAGTCCGCCGAGCATTACATGAAGCAGATATCGACTTTTTGTCATGGTGGGAAGTCAATGGACAGGGAAGTGCCCGTCAAGGTTTAATATTCAGAGGTATAGCATATGATGTAAATACAATAGAACGTATCTATATCGCTTTTGTTGTGAGAAATATAAATGTAGAAAAATCAATTAATGCCATTTTAGGTTCAGCTTTTACAGGCGAAAGCGGAGATGGTAGAATATTCGTATCGGCAATAGAACAATCAATCCGTATACGCACCGGAGACCATGGTGACGAAGCCTTGTACGACAAGGATGAAGAGGATGAAGAGAGTAAATAAAGATTAGGTTAAAAAGCTTTAGGTAAAAAATAAAAATATGAAACATCGATTATTCAAATACGTCACTATTATATTGTTTATAGCTATGGTTTTACCCACAGCTGTATGGGCACAGGATTCTATTACAACTGTTGCTGACTCTTTAAAAACAACAACGGCTATTCCCGTAGAAGCTGTTGCAGCAGCTACGGAAGAACCTACAGTTTTAAATTCAGGGAATACTGCATGGATTATAGTAGCTACTGTGCTTGTTATGATGATGACAATTCCAGGGTTAGCATTATTCTATGGAGGTCTTGTTCGTCAAAAAAATATTTTGAGCATCCTTATGCAGTGCCTTATGGCTACCGGTATAATTAGTATTATCTGGGTAGCTTTTGGCTACAGTTGGGTATTTGGTACTAGCTTTATGGATTCCGGCAGTCCTCTAGGTCAAATTATCGGAGGATTTGATAAGGCATTTTTACATGGTATAAAATTAGACACATATATGAGCGGAGTTGGCATTCCTGAGATTTTGTTTGCCTTATTCCAGTGTATGTTTGCAGTTATCACTCCGGCTTTGATTATTGGTGCCTTTGCTGAAAGAATCAAGTTTTCGGGTTATGTGGTTTTTATCATCCTATGGTCAATCATCGTTTACAACCCAATGGCTCACTGGGTATGGGGCGGTGGATGGCTAATGAAAATGGGTGCCATTGACTTTGCCGGAGGAACTGTGGTACATATCAATGCCGGTATATCTGCTCTTGTTATGGCTATCATGTTAGGACGCCGAAAAGGATACAGAACAATAGGTCATCCTTTTACACCGCATAACATCCCATTTGTATTCATAGGTACATCTCTACTATGGCTCGGATGGTTTGGATTTAATGCTGGTAGTGGACTTGCAGCTGACGGCTTGGCGGCGAATGCATTCCTTGTAACTCATTTAGCTACATCTGCCGCCGCTGTGATATGGATGGCCCTAGAATGGATTCTTTATAAAAAGCCAACTATTGTAGGATTTTGTACAGGTGCTGTTGCAGGGCTTGTAGCAATAACTCCCGCAGCAGGAACTGCTGATGTGCTCGGAGCTTTTGCCATAGGAGGAATTTCTGCTTTAGTATGTTTCTTTATGGTTGCTTATGTAAAACCAAAACTTAAATACGACGATTCTTTAGATGCTTTTGGTGTACACGGTATCGGTGGTATAGTTGGATCTATACTTACCGGGGTATTTGCCACACGAGCTATCACCGGCCCGGAGGGCGTTCAAGGAGCATTATACGGAGATTGGAATCAATTATGGATACAGGTTGTTGCAACTGGAGCTTCAGTTGTATACAGTGCTGTTCTAACATTCATACTATTCTTTATTGTTAATAAAACTATTGGACTGAGGGTAAGCAAAGATGACGAGTCTACCGGACTTGACATATCTCAACATGGAGAAATTGCTTACAGCGAAGAAGAATAACTAGAAATCGCACTATTAAACACAGAAAATGTACCATGCAAAGAAAATATCTTTGCATGGCATTTTTTTTTCTAAAAAGAGGGTAGGGGGCTTATCTTTACTCTGCACTCAGATCTACAACTTCAGCATCAGGTGCGTTTTTAACAACAGATGCAATACCGTTATCGCGGCTAGCTACACTTTCGTATAATTCGCTCGTTCCTATAATCTGCCCATTCGTAGCTTTTAGATTAAAATATGGTTTACCATTTTTTGATTCTAGTTTCTCAAACCGAGATTCAACCTGGCTATTTTTTCTTACAGATTCAATGCCATTTTTGCAGTTTTCTTTTTTTGTGTATCCTTCACTACTTAATATAACTTGTCCATTGCCTGCTTTAAGATTAAACTGGAATTCACCATTTTTTCTCTTCGAAATTTCAAATTTTCCCATTTTGTTGTGTTTTAAAAGTTCATATTAAAGTAAAACACTAGTTTATTATAAAAAGTTTATTATCAATCTCTATTCAACTATACTAAATTACTGATAAAAAAATAGCAGTAGAAAAAAATCTACTGCTACATATATACTTTCTATTTATAGAACTTTTTAATAGTCTTTTACTTCCCAACCTAAAGCACTTGCACCAAGTACGGCAGCATCGCTTTCTTTAAGCTCAGACATTAAAAGTTTAATTTTGTTACGGAATATAGGCAACATATTTTCTTCCATATGCTTGCGCACAGGATCAAAAATAAATTTGCTTGATTTGGTTAATCCTCCAAATAGTATAATCGCTTCGGGACTAGAAAATGCTACAAAGTCTGCAAATGCCTCTCCAAGCATCTGACCGGTAAACTCAAAAATTTCTTTTGCCAAAACATCACCTTTCACAGCAGCATCATACACATCTTTTGATGTTATTTCGTTCGGATCAAGTTCTCTTAATAAACTTGGATCTTTTCTTGTTTCAAGAAACTCTCTCGCTGTGCGTGCTACACCGGTAGCAGAACTATATGTTTCAAGGCAACCTTTCTTACCACAACCACACATACGTCCATTACGTTGAATTGTAGTATGGCCTAGTTCGCCTGCAAATCCATCGTGGCCATATACCAACTGCCCATTTACTACGATACCACTACCAACGCCTGTACCTAGTGTAATAACAATAAAATCTTTCATTCCACGAGCTGCTCCATAAGTCATTTCACCTATAGCCGCTGCATTCGCGTCATTGGTTAATGCCACAGGTACATTTAGTTTGTCTGTCAGCATCTGAGCCAATGGAATAACACCTTTCCATGGAAGATTAGGTGCAAATTCGATACAACCTGTAAAGTAATTTCCGTTTGGAGCTCCAACTCCAATACCTTTAATATTGCTTGATCCTCCAACCTGATCTATAATTTCTTGAACTCCGGCTGAGAGATTTGTTACATATTCGTTGATTTCTTTATAAGCACCAGTTTTGATAGAACCCTGATTAATGATGTGTCCACGTTTGTCTACAACACCAAAAACAGAATTGGTTCCACCAATATCAATCCCAATAGCATATGGTTTCTCCATGATTTATATTAATGTTAATTCAACAATGAAATTATTTCTATTAAAGTGTACAAATATAATGATTTCTAAGAAAATATTCGGTTATAAATCTGCAATAATATACGTTTCCTTATCATTTAGATATCTTCTGATAAATATCTAAGACTTTATTAGCAGCAGCAAATGAGCTTATCTGGGAATTAATTACTTGTTCTTCACATATCCTTAATTCCTTTTGTATGACAGCATTGTTATAAAAATTATTCTTTAACCGTTCGTTAATCGTTTCATACATCCAATAGCGAGATTGATCGTTACGTTTATGCTCAAAATAACCATTTTCTTTGACAAATGCAATATATTCATCAATCATATTCCACACTTCATCTATACCTATCTCATAATATCCGGAATAAGTCAAGACTTTAGGCACCCATCCTGATTCCGGAAGAGGAAATAGGTGTAAAGCATTCTTAAAATGGGACTGTGCTAAACGAGACTTCTCTATATTATTACCATCAGCCTTGTTTATAACAATTCCGTCGGCCATCTCCATTATACCACGCTTGATACCTTGCAATTCATCTCCGGTTCCGGCTAATTGTATAAGTAAAAAGAAATCGACCATAGAGTGTACTGCGGTTTCAGACTGCCCAACACCAACTGTTTCTATTATAATACGGTCAAATCCAGCAGCTTCACAGAGTATAATCGTTTCTCTCGTCTTGCGAGCTACACCACCTAAAGATCCGGCAGAAGGGGAGGGGCGTATAAACGCATTTTTTTCAACAGACAAACGTTCCATACGAGTCTTATCTCCAAGTATACTTCCTTTAGTCAATTCACTTGATGGATCTATAGCAAGAACGGCTAGTTTATTATTTTTTTTCAGAATATGCATTCCAAATGCATCAATAGAAGTACTTTTTCCGGCTCCGGGTACACCTGTAATACCAATTCGAACAGAATCGCCTGTATATGGCAAACATTTTTCTATAACTTCTTGTGCTATAGCCTGATGTTCTGGTTTAGAACTTTCAATAAGTGTAACTGCCTGTCCAAGAATAGATATATTTCCCTTGCGAATACCATCAACATATTCAGACACAGAATACGTTTTGCGTTTAAATTTCTTGAAGCTATTTAGATAAGGATTAATAGTCGGTTGCTCTGAAGTGCCTTTATTTACACTTAATCCTTGAAATTGTTCATCGTTCTCAATATGATCCATAAATTCTATTTTTGAATGCTACTAGTGAATAGATTTTTATAAAATCTAGAATTATAATCAAAGATAACTAAAAAAGAGAGAGGCGATATAACTTGAGTTTGTAATAATAGATTTTAAATACACAATTAAACATAATAGTAATTATATAACAAATGATAGCGTTTTAAATTTGGCTATCATTCGCTATGCTATTTTTAAGATTCTATCTAAAGATAATAAGGGCAACGTCAGAATTTATTAAAACCTTTCTAGATATACTAGGTAAAAAGATCCGACCAAAAAGATTCCGTCGTTTAGTATTTAGCATAACTATATTAATGTTTTCTTTTTTGATAAATTCATTGATAGAATCCGCCATGTTTGGACCATCGATGAGTTGATAGCTAACATTCAGTTCCGGATATTTATCGATAAAATATTTCTTCATTTCAGCAAGCTCAGCCTCAGACCATTTCTCATCTTTTTTGTTTATTACATTTACATGGGTAAGCGTTATTCTTACATTAGGATAAGGCTTCAATATATTAACTAAGAAATCAAAAGCGTCCAGATCCCTTTTCTGAAAGTTTGTAAGAAAAGCTATATTCTGAAAATCAAGAGTATTTTCAATCGTAAAGTTCTCCGGAATAGCCATCACAGGCACATTGGTCATCTCAATTATATCAGCCGTTACATTCCCTACTACATTCCTCTTATTGTTACTTAAACCTTTAGTACCTAAAACAAGTAAGAATGGTTTATATTCTTCTACAAAGTTTTCTATCTCTTCACTAATGAGTCCTTCACGTAACGAATATGAATAATTTATAGGAGGAAATTCTTTTTGTGTAATTTTCTCATCTATTTCATTACAAAAATCAAGCATTCTCCGTCTAGCTACACTTAGTACATCACTTTCATCATCTTTGTTTAAATTATCAGCAAATGGAAATGTAATTGGAAAATGTACCCGATATACATGTAGTATTTTCACTTTAGCATTCGTTTGTTGCGCTATGGTAAATGCTGCATGACAAGCCTTTATTGAGTAACTGGAAAAGTCTACAGCGACTAGAATGCGTTTTCGTCCGTCATCTATTTTAGATATCTTCTCATCATCATATCTGAATAGTTTTTTATTTTCAATTACAGATATGGCATTCATTAAATCTTCTTTATCTACACGTACGGCCAACCCTAGGCTTGTGTCGTCAGCATTTTGCGAAACATTCACAAGATGTGTGTTAATACCCCTTTCTTCCAAAACCTGCTTTAATATATAAGCTTTCTGAGGAGTATGTATGGCTATTGTTACTAATTTATCTTCTTTCATGTCTTTACCTATTTAAAGTTCGCTTCTAACAAATTTACAAAAAACTATCCACAATAAAAGTGATAAACAGCCTCAATATTAACAAGAAGCAATAAAGTTTCACCTTATTTAAACATATGATAAAACAAAAGCGTCCGGAACTAAAAAGTTCCGGACGCTTATTATTATTTATAGTATAAATATTATTGCTTATCTGATATACCTAGCTCTTTTTGAACTGCTTCATATTCAGCTGATTTATCTATATTTAATAAACTCAAGTTGTAATATACATTTTGTAATTTCATTAATGCAGGTTTGATATCTAAATCAAAATCAGCACCTCTGGCTTTCAACAAATCTCTATATTTTTCAAGATATGGTAAAGATTTCTGGTAAAAGTCTGCAGTTTGCTTATCTAACTGTGCTTGTTCACTTCTACTATTTGTTTGACCAGCTTTTTCTTTTACATCCTGAGCCTGAAGTATATACAACACGCCTAAGCCTTCAAGGGCTTTCTCACAGTTAGCATCAGCAGCGATAGCTTGTAGATATGCAGGTTCTGCACTTGCATAATTTTTTTGCTCAGCATACAATGATGCTTTTACACCTATCAATTCACAAGTATTGCTTGGATCGTTAGCAATCGCTTGATCCAAATAAGCCATAGCTTCTGCCGTCTTGCCTCCTCTAATGAACTCATTGATCAAGTTTGGTGTGAAATATTTATTACCAGGAAATTTCTTAGCACCATCATTCAATACTTGCACAAACGCAAGACTATCATTTACTTGTTGGTATTCACTAGCTAAGAGTTCATATGCATCACTTTCCTTATAAGTACTGTTCTGAACGTAAGGTTCAGCAATAATTTTCTTCAATAGTTTGATAGAACGGTCATGATCAGCCGATTGGATAGAGCTAATAACAGCATAATATTTGATAGTCTGATAAACACTATCTTGTGTATTGAAGTCACCTTTTGTATCTTCAAACATAGCTAAAGAAGGAAGCTCCCAGTATCTTTCAAAAAAGTCAGTTGCTCTCTTAAAGTCTCTCTTCTCGTTATAGTACACACCTCCATTAATATAGAACCTGTGTCCATCTCTCATATTTTTAACAATATCCTTTCTGAACTTGTTCTTTACCTGTCCTTTTTCATTTGGTATCTGACCTAGTTCATCAGCTTTGATATATGGATCATACATATTGTAAAGTCCAATATACATCTTTTCTTCATTCCCTCCTTTACCGGTGATCTCTTTTTGCATTTCTAAAGTTCGTTCATCATCAAACGCTTTGTACTCGATATCACCTGCTATTTTCCATGTTTCAGGATCATTCACAGTTTCAGGATTAGTGAGTGCGGGTTTGATTAATTCTCTTGCTTCATCAACGTTCTTCATTGCGGATTTTGCATCTTTCACAGCTTTTTTCTGGGCAAAAGAGAATCCTGCAAATATGCATAATGTTATTAATAATAAACTTCGCTTCATAATTATTTTTTTAGTTCATATATCAGTTATTTATTTCCTCATTTTCATCCAGGGTTGAGTTATTCTGGGTATCTTCATCCAACTCTATTTCGGCAAGTTCAATATCTTCTTCATCTTCGGAATCGACCTTACAAACAGATGCTATTTCATCATTTCGTTTTCCTAAATTTATGAGTCTAACGCCCTGTGTAGCACGTCCCATAGTGCGAATATCTGAAACTTTTAGACGAATTGTAATACCAGACTTGTTAATTATCATTAAATCGTTATCATCAGTAACACTATTTATAGAAACGAGCTTACCGGTCTTATCTGTAATGTTCAATGTTTTAACACCCTTACCTCCCCTACTGGTTATACGATATACAGGAATAATATTGCCATCTTCATCAAAAAGATCATTTCCTTCTTCGTCTTTATCATTCAGATTAGTACGTTTTCCATATCCCTGCTCTGAAACCACCATGATAGTATGAGTTTTCTGATCTTCTTTAGACATAGCCAACATTCCTATCACTTCGTCTTGTCCATCTTCATCTATACGCATACCCCTTACTCCGGTAGCAGTACGCCCCATCTCACGAACATCTGATTCATGGAAACGAATTGCTCGTCCATTACGATTTGCTATGAGAATTTCACTGTCACCATCAGTCATCAAGACTTCAATCACTCTGTCATCTTCACGAATAGTAATTGCGTTGACCCCATTCTGGCGAGGACGAGAATATGCTTCAAGTCTGGTTTTCTTGATAACTCCTGCTTTTGTACAGAATACAAGATAATGACTATTAATGTAATCAGTATCACTAAATCCTCTGACACGAATAAATGCCGTAACCTTATCGTCCGATTCAATATTCAGCAAGTTCTGTATAGCCCTTCCTTTTGAATTCTTGGTTCCTTCCGGAATATCAAATACACGCAACCAAAAACATTTACCTTTTTGAGTAAATAATAATATATAGTTGTGCATCGATGCCGGATAGATGTGTTCAATAAAATCTGCGTCACGTGTTTCAGAACCTTTAGCTCCTACTCCACCTCTGTTTTGTGCACGAAACTCGGTAAGAGGTGTACGTTTGATATATCCGAAATGAGATACTGTTATGATCATCTCATCATTTGCATAGAAATCTTCAGGGTTGAGTTCTTCAGATGCATATACAATCTCTGTACGACGAGCATCACCATATTTATTCTTTATTTCTATCAGTTCATCTTTGATTACCTGCATCCGAAGATCTTCGTTCGATAGGATTTCGTTCAGGTAAGCAATTAGTTTCTGTATTTCGTCATATTCATTACGAAGTTTATCTTGTTCAAGTCCGGTTAATTGACGCAAACGCATTTCAACGATTGCACGAGACTGTATCTCGCTCAGGTTGAATCTATTCATCAAACTTTCAATAGCTTCCTGAGGCGATTTAGAAGCCCTTATAAGAGCTATTACTTCGTCTATATTATCTGATGCAATAATTAATCCTTCCAGAATATGAGCACGCTCTTCGGCCTTACGTAAATCGTATGTAGTTCTGCGGATAACAACATCTATTCTGTGTTCAACGAATAATGATATCATATCCTTAAGATTCAACGTTCTAGGACGTCCCTTTACCAAAGCAATATTATTAACACTAAATGAAGATTGTAGAGCTGTAAGCTTATACAATTTATTTAGCACAACATTCGCATTAGCATCACGCTTGATATCTACAACGATACGCATTCCTTGGCGGTCAGACTCGTCATTAACATTACTGATACCATCCAGCCTTTTTTCTCCGACCAGGTCAGCTATATGCTTGATTAATTCAGCTTTATTTACCAGATAAGGAATTTCGGTAATTACTATTTTTTCATGATTACCTTCTGTCTCTATTTCGGCACGACCGCGCATAACCACACGTCCTCGCCCTGTTTCAAAAGCATCTCTTACTCCTTGATAACCATATATAAACCCTCCTGATGGAAAATCAGGCGCTTTGATATATTGCATCAAACCATCGGTATCGATATCTCTATCGTCTATATATGCTACAATAGCATCAATAGACTCTGTCATATTGTGAGGAGCCATATTCGTAGCCATCCCAACAGCAATACCCGAAGCTCCATTTATAAGCAAATTAGGTATACGTGTAGGAAGCACTGTCGGCTCTTGTAACGTATCGTCGAAGTTTAATTGAAAATCAACAGTTTCCTTATCAATATCTTTTAGCATCTCTTCGGCCAAACGACTCAACCTGGCCTCTGTATAACGCATGGCGGCGGGACTATCACCATCTACACTCCCCATATTACCCTGCCCATCTACCAAAAGGTAACGCATGCTCCATTCTTGAGCCATACGCACCATTGCAAAATAGACAGAAGAGTCTCCATGTGGGTGATACTTACCTAACACTTCCCCTACAATCCTTGCGGATTTTTTGTGCGGTTTGTTTGACGTATTACCTAGCTCACTCATACCGTAAAGGATACGACGGTGAACAGGCTTAAATCCATCTCTTACATCGGGTAATGCACGGGATACAATTACTGACATAGAATAGTCGATATATGCCGACTTCATTTCGTCTTCAATATTGATCCTGATAATTCTGTCCTCTGTTTCTGCCATTATCTTAAGTTAAAATTTTTATTTTCAAATATTTGTAAAGTACATTTACACTTTGTTTTTCTGACAATTAAAAAACATGCTAAGATACAAATTTTGTTTGTATTAGAAAACATAATAACATAAAAAAAGCCCGACAGAAACTTACTTGTCGGGCTTTTCATTATTATAAATATATCAAGTATTTACTTCCTATTATTCATTTCTTCCATGACAGTTTTTATACTTTTTCCCACTGCCACAAAAACAAGGATCATTGCGCCCCGGCTTTTTGTCTACTTGTATAGGTGCTGTCACTCTTGGTCGTTCCTGAGCTGCTTGCCCTTGACCCGGAGCCGAAACTCTTTGTTGTCCATCTTCTATATCATTACGTTCGGTACGGTAACGGCTATAGTCAGTCTTTTGTTCCGGTTCTGCCTGACGTACTTGTTCCGGTTCACGAACAGGTATCTGTCCACGCATAAGAATAGTTACAGCTTTACTATTTATACTATTTAACATGCTCTTAAACAGATTGAAAGACTCAAGTTTATAAATCAATAATGGGTCTTTTTGTTCATAGCTGGCATTCTGAACGGATTGGCGCAAATCGTCCATTTCACGAAGATGTTCTTTCCATTCTTCATCGATTGTATGAAGGACTATTGATTTTTCAAAAGATTTGATCACATCTTTAGATTGTGTTTCGTATGCCTCTTTCAGATTACAAGAGATATTATAAACACGTCTTCCGTCTGAGATAGGAATAAGAATGTTCTCGAACTTATCACCTTGCTCTTCGTAAACCTGTTTGATTACCGGATTGGCAATTTCTGCTAAACGATCCATCTTATGTTTGAAGTTCTGGATAGCCTTATCATATATCATATCGGTCAATGTATCAGGCTTGGTAGAACGGAATGTCGCTTCATCAACAGGTGGTTCTGTCGTAAACAAACGTAGCATATCAACCGTCAATCCTTCATAATCGAGATTATCGGCATGTTGCTCTGTTAAACTCACAGCTGTATCATATATCATATTCACGATATCGATACCAATACGTTCTCCCATAAGAGCATGACGGCGACGTTTGTACACAACTTCACGTTGAGAATTCATTACATCATCATATTCCAACAAGCGTTTACGAATACCAAAGTTGTTTTCTTCTACTTTCTTCTGAGCTCTTTCTACAGACTTGCTAAGCATATTATGCTCAAGCATTTCTCCTTCTTTGAATCCCATACGGTCCATCATTCCGGCAATACGTTCCGATGCAAACAAACGCATCAAATCATCCTCTAACGAGATGTAGAATACGGATGAACCCGGGTCACCCTGACGTCCTGCACGACCTCTCAACTGACGGTCAACACGACGAGACTCATGTCTTTCTGTACCGATAATCGCCAACCCTCCTGCTTCTTTCACACTTGGTGCAAGCTTGATGTCGGTACCACGACCGGCCATGTTTGTTGCGATAGTAACAGCTCCCGGTTGTCCGGCAAGAGCTATGACTTCAGCTTCACGTTGGTGCAACTTAGCATTCAATACATTATGCTTTATCTTACGCATGGTAAGCATCTTACCCAGCAACTCAGAGATTTCGACAGATGTTGTACCCACAAGTACAGCACGACCTTCCCCTACCAGTTTTTCTATTTCTTGTATAACCGCTGTATATTTTTCACGTTTTGTTTTATATATACGGTCATTCATATCCTTACGCGCGATCGGTCTATTGGTAGGAATTACAACCACATCTAATTTGTAGATGTTCCACAACTCACCTGCCTCCGTCTCAGCTGTACCGGTCATACCCGAAAGCTTATGATACATACGGAAATAGTTCTGTAATGTAATAGTTGCAAATGTCTGTGTTGCAGCTTCTACTTTAACACGCTCTTTAGCCTCTATCGCTTGGTGCAATCCGTCCGAATAGCGACGACCATCCATAATACGTCCTGTTTGCTCATCAACAATCATTACCTTATTATCGATAACCACATACTCATCATCTCTATCGAATAAAGCATAAGCTTTTAGCAACTGGTTGACTGTATGTACTCGTTCCGACTTGATAGAATAGTTTTGCATCAACTCGTCTTTCTTTTCTGCTTTTTGACTGTCAGTAAGCGATTGATTTTCCAAGTCAGATAATAAAGATCCGATATCAGGCAAAACAAAGAACAAAGGGTCATCTGAATTACCTGTAAGCAAATCTATACCTTTATCTGTGAGCTCTATACTGTTATTTTTTTCATCTATAGTGAAATAAAGATCATCTGTAACAATATGCATATTACGCATTTGTTCGCTCATATAATGCTCTTCAGTCTTCAACATAGATGCCTTTATACCCGGCTCACTAAGGAACTTGATAAGAGGCTTGTTCTTTGGTAACCCTTTGAATGAACGATATAACAACAACGATCCTTCTTCTTGCTCTTTCTTATCACTGGAAGCCATTTTAGCTTTTGCTTCAGCTAGTAATTTAGTACAAAGATCTCGTTGTGCTTTTACGATAATCTCTACACGTGGACGAAATTCTTCAAACAACTGTTGTTCACCCCTAGGTACAGGCCCGGAAATAATCAATGGTGTACGAGCATCGTCAATCAATACGGAGTCTACCTCGTCAACAATCGCATAGTTATGCTTGCGTTGAACAAGATCTGACGGATTGATTGCCATATTGTCTCGTAGATAATCGAAACCAAACTCATTGTTTGTCCCGAAAGTAATATCTGCTTGGTATGCTTTACGACGGCCTTCTGAGTTAGGCTGATGTTTATCGATACAATCTACAGAAAGTCCGTTAAACATGTAAATTGGTCCCATCCACTCAGAGTCACGTTTTGCCAGATAGTCATTTACCGTAACCACATGCACACCATTACCAGTAAGTGCATTAAGGAATACAGGCAAAGTACCTACCAGGGTTTTACCTTCCCCTGTAGCCATTTCGGCGATTTTACCTTTATGAAGCACGACACCACCAAACAGCTGTACATCATAATGGATCATATTCCATTGTATTTCTGTACCTCCTGCTTGCCAGTGATTTTGATATATAGCTTTATCTTCCTCAATACGCACGAAATCATGATCTACTGCCAGCTCTCTATCAAACTCTGTGGCTGTAACTACAATCTCTTCATTCTCAGTCAAACGGCGAGCGGTCTCTTTTACTATAGAAAAAGCTTCGGGAAGTACTTCGTCTAATACTTTCTCATACTTGTCAGTTATTTCTTTTTCCAGCTTATCTACTTCTACCCATACATCCTCACGTTGATCAATATCCAGTGATTCGATATTGGCTTTGAGTTCTGCTATTTTATTCTTTTCTGCTGCTACGTATTCCTGAACTTTTCGTCTGATCTCCATTGTCTTTGCACGCAATTCATCGTGTGACAGACGTTCAATAGAAGGATATACAGCTTTGATACGGTCTACATACGGATTGATTTCTTTTAAGTCTCTTTGAGACTTATTTCCGAATAATGATGTTAAAATGTCAGCGAATCCCATATATTTAGTTAGTTTATTTTCTTTTTATTTTATTTGTTTTATTGTACTACCAAATTAACTCCGGTAAAGGCTCTTCTTTTGCTCCATTGGGAGATCTTATACGCATTATATATGTTACCGAAGGAGCTATTTCTGTAGCTTTAATCGTCCTTCTTATTCTGGCGGGCTTAATATTATTGCCAAAGAAAATTACAGGGCTCACAATCGCATTATTACGAGTCTGCTTTTCCTTAAATGAAGCATCTTGCTCGTTTACGATTTTATAGCCGGGCTGTAATTCGACAAATAGATCGCCAGAGTTCTCTTTAGTATAGCCATTCTTGTAATATTCCATTACAGGATTCCACTGACCGTGCTGTATTTGATATGAAGTATATACTTCTTGCACGCCGGTAAATTCAGAAACAAACTCTGCCGCTTTTTCCTGTATTTCTTGTAATGATATATTTTTACTCTTTATCAGTTCCCTGTTCAGATAAACCTGTCCTTTATAGAATTTATCAACCCATTGCCCATCTCTGCCGTATATAGCCATTAAGTACATATTCAGCAATGCTTCGCAACGATTGACATAGAACTTATTTTCTGGGATATTTGAATTTGATAAAGCTGTAGACGTTGTATGTTCCGACGAATTGTAATATCCGGTAGAAGTGACAAAGATCAACGTATTTTTAAGACCAACAGTCTTTTCGACCTCGTCTAACAACTTTTCTATCTCCTTGTCAAGGCAGCTATAAATATCTTGTATCTCGTATGAATAATCGGAAACTCCGGGAAAGTTCCCTGCATAAAATGTCAAAGACAAAAAGTCAGGATTAGTGCGTTTTCCTAATTCTGCTTTAGAAAGCAGAGTCATAGCCGAAGATCGCACATTCTCATTGACAGCAGGAATTTGTTTCGCTAAAACATAAGTCTGCTTATCTCCTCCAAGAAAGTGCTGGAAAGACGATTCGCTTTGCTCGTAAGGAAAAGCCTTATATGTACTAACTTCCTTAGAAGGACGCCAATACATACTCCAAACCTTAGATGCAAAGTTTGTTGTACTACGATTATCCTGATCTACGGACCAATAAAAATCCTTATAATAAGTAGTTGAAGCCCATTTGCCGGTATAGTCATCTATCCAGAAAGCAGAATTGCCTCTTTTGCCGGATGATATCAAAGCTTGAACTATTTGAGGAGCAAAAGAGTATACGTCAGATTTTCCTTGCGATGCAACCTTCAACTCATCTGTTATAGTAGAGGTTTTGATAGCCAAAGGAGAAACTTTATCCTGTGTATAGTTACCTAAGAAAGCTTCATCTGTAAATGTCGAGACCTCTTGCTTCTTAGCTACAATGTACTTTTTATTACCTACGATACCATGATAAAAAGGTGAAGCACCAGTGTATATAGTAGCAATTGCAGAAGCATCGTCTAAATTAGGGAAATCAAATTTTATATTCTGATATACCAATCCTTCATTCAAGAGACGTTTGAAGCCCCTTTCAGAAAATGAACCTTGAAAGAGTTCTAGATAATCACCTCTCAACTGATCAATAGTTATTCCAATCACCAACTTCGGCACCTCGTGAACAGAAGTCTGTGCCTGAACAGATGTTATGGTTAATACTGCAACTAAAGAGGTTAGTATTCTTATCATTTTCGCCTAGGCAAGCTATAATCAGCTCTTTTCTTTAACTTTTTAAGTTGTAAAATATTCATCCCCGACCTTATACATAACGATAAGATGAATGGGATAAAGGCTATCTCTAATTGTTGTGGTATCAAACACCATGCCAAAAGAAAAGCCAAAAGTGCTACAAAGTTAATAAAATGATAACAACTTATGAATTTTGAAAGTGATTTTACAAAGAATAAACAAGCAACGATTAATTGAAGCGGATTTAACCACACTATATTCCAGTTTGGATTAACACATGGATGAATGGAAAAGAACATCAAAAAGAAAATTACACACCCTCCAATTCCTGCTACAATAAACAATAGTGTATCATAAATTCGCCCTAATGTAAACCACCTTTTTTTATAGACTAAGAAAGACAAGAGTATAGTAATCAACAACAAAATATAACCGGCATACAGTGGTTGTATGTGACTTTCTGATGAAACTAATTCTTGTGGCGTCAAAAGTTGCTGCTCTTTTAAAATGAAGTTTCGGTATGTCCCATCTGTATTTCTAATGTGAGCCCCTTCGTTGGCTTTCATCAAATAAGCCGGTAAAAAATCCTTTTGTTTGTCTGTGATTACCTTATCAGCATCTGCTCCAATTATGATATCTATACCGAATTTAGTCCATGGCTGTATTCCAACGCACTCCCACACTAGGTCTCTGTATGTTTGTTGCTTATCAGTTGGAGTGTATTCTATTTCTCCCTGTACATATTTCTCTACGATATCACGAGGTCGAGTTGCACAGTTATCATAGAAGAAGTTATAAAGATATTCCCTATTTTCGGGACTAGAGTTTTGAGCTAAAGCATCAAATATCTCTTGCTTTTCTTTCAAGGTCAAATTATAAACCTGCTCGGTAACTCCTACACCTCTTTGTCCATACTCTTCTATGTAATACTTGAAAGGTATAGAGCCAACCATATAATAAGTTTCTCCCTTGACAAACCTATATATGAAATTATCGCTATTGAAGTCAAATAAGCCGTAGTTGAACACTACATCTAAATGTTGTGTTGTATCACAAACCCGAATAGCCGTATGCCCAAACAAAGCATAGATCTCTTTTTCCCATGCGGAGCTAGTCAGTAAACTTATTTGAGCTGTATCACTAAGAGTTATGGGCGACCGGAATGTATTCTGCTGTGACCGTATTCCCTGCGAAAAGGATGCTATGATCAAAAAAACAATAAAGAATAGGTTTCGCATTGTATTATTAGCGGATTTTATTCACAAATATAAAACAATAAGCGATAGAATTTATTTATAAGTATATATATTTTATTTCAAGTTGTGAATTTTACTTAAAAACAAGAGTTACACAAAGAACTTAATTCAAAAACAAGAGTTTATAAACGAATATAATTCTATATTTTTGTTTCTGTTAATTATAAAATTAGGTTACAATTATGAAAAAAGGTTTATTAGCCATTGCGTTATTTTGTTTAATAAATTGTGTCTCTGCCCAGGATATACAATTAGTTTCTCCAACCAAAACAGGAGGAAAACCCTTGATGGAGGTGCTGAATGAACGTCAGTCTCATAGATCATTCGAATATAAAGAAATGCCGGCCCAAACCCTATCCGATCTTCTTTGGGCTGCTTATGGTTTCAACAGAGAAGATAAACGGACAGTTCCTTCGTCCCAAAACCGTCAGGAAGTTGATGTATATGTAATGCTGAGCTCAGGTATATATATTTATGATGCGAAAGACAATGTACTAAAGATGAAAGAGAAAGGCGATTTCAGAAAAGCACTCGGACAGCCCAACATTTCGGAGAATGCCTCATTGACTCTAATCTATGTGGCAAATATGGATAAAGCATCTAACCGCGAAGCCGGATTTATCGACAGTGGGTTTATTGCTCAGAATGTATACTTGTATTGTGCTTCAGTAGGTTTAGGTTCTGTAGCAAGAGGATCATTTACTCGCCCTGACCTACATAATACATTAAAACTTACTGACAAACAAGAAATAACATTCGTTCAACCTGTAGGATACATTAAGTAAACATCATACTTACAGAAGCTTAGAAGAGAAAGGCGCAAGCTTTTCTCTTTTTTTGCTTACAGCCCGTTTATTTCCGATAACACCATACAAGCTGTTTCCACATTTGGAATGCTCTGTATGCTCACCGAACGCCTTCCGTTCCTGTCTTTCAATTCACACTTACGAGGATACTTCTGGATGTAATTGAGTAATTTATCGAACGCTTTCGACTGATAGTATGGTGACTCCGAATTTGTAACCAAGAATAAACTCATTCTTCCATTTTTTAAAACGACCTTTTCGATACCCAGTGTTTTGGCTATAGATCGAAGCCGAACTACCAGAATCAACTCTCGACCTTCGGGTGGAATTTTTCCGAAACGGTCTTCGAGACGCTCTGTAAATTGCATTATATCCGACTCTTTCTCCATATTATCGAGCTCTCGATAGAGTGTAATACGTTCCGAATCATTTGGTATATAAAGAGCTGGGAACAAAAGTTCAAGATCACTTTCTATCTGAACATCATCAACAAAGTTTTCTCCCGAAATCTTATTATCTTCATCAGCCTCATGATAGAGCTCTGCAAACTCATCGTTTTTGAGCTCATTGACTGCTTCCGTCAATATTTTCTGATAAACTTCATATCCTAAATCTGCGATAAAACCACTCTGTTCTGCTCCAAGCAGATTTCCGGCTCCACGAATATCCAAATCCTGCATAGCAATGTGGAATCCATGACCCAGTTCCGAGAAGTTCTCAATTGCTTGCAATCGTCTTCTAGCCTCAGGAGTCAAGGTATGCAACGGAGGTGCTAATAGATATGCAAAAGCCTTCTTATTGCTTCGCCCAACACGTCCACGCAATTGGTGCAGATCGCTCAAACCAAAATTCTGAGCATTGTTTATTATTATCGTATTTGCATTAGGAATATCAATACCGGACTCTACAATTGAAGTTGCTATCAATACGTCGTATTCTTGATTTACAAAGTCTATAATAATCGATTCCAGCTTGGCGGGATCCATTTGTCCATGACCAACAGCAATGCGTGCATCAGGAACCTCTCTCTTTATTAGATCTTCAAGTTCATGTATATTCTTTATCCTGTTATTGATAAAGAATACCTGCCCGTTACGGCTCATTTCAAACTCTATAGCTTCACGAATAATCAACGGATCGAATGTGTGTACTTCAGTCTGTATCGGGTACCTGTTGGGCGGAGGCGTTGTTATTGCAGACAAGTCTCTTGCCCCCATTAACGAAAACTGCAATGTACGTGGAATAGGCGTAGCTGTCATCGTTAAAGTATCCACATTAGACTTCATTTGCTTCAATTTCTCTTTTACAGCAACACCAAACTTTTGCTCTTCGTCTATTATAAGCAAGCCTAAATCTTTAAACTGAATATCTTTACCAACAATGCGATGCGTACCAATCAGTATATCAACTTTTCCTTCTTTTAGATCGTTTAGAACCTCTTTAATTTGTCCTGCCGACCGTGCCCTACTGATATATTCTACACGGCAAGGAAAGTCTTTAAGCCTCTCTTTAAATGTTTGATAGTGCTGATAGGCTAAAACTGTTGTAGGAACCAATACTGCAACTTGCTTATTATCTGTTACGGCCTTAAATGCAGCCCGGATAGATACTTCTGTTTTTCCAAACCCAACATCGCCGCAAATTAAGCGATCCATCGGTTTGCTGTTCTCCATATCAAGTTTGACATCCGCAGTTGCTTTTACCTGATCGGGGGTATCTTCATAAATAAATGAGGCTTCGAGCTCATGTTGTAGAAAAGAATCGGGAGCGAAACTAAATCCTTCTTCTTGCCGGCGTTTGGCGTATAGCTGTATCAGGTCGCGGGCAATATCCTTTACTTTATTTTTAGTTTTCTCCTTAATCTTATTCCATGCCCCTGTACCTAATTTATTGATACGTGGCGGCTCGCCTTCTTTCCCTCTATACTTCGATATTTTATGTAAAGAGTGCAGGGAAACAAATATTACGTCATTATTCAAATAAATGAGTTTTATCAACTCCTGCATCTTCCCATTCATATCAGATCTTACAAGCCCACCAAATTGCCCTACACCATGATCGATATGTACGATATAATCTCCTATCTGAAACTGTTGAAGTTCCTTTAAAGAAAGAGCAAACTTCCCTGAACGTACCCTATCGGATTTAAGATTATATTTATGATAACGGTCAAAAATCTGATGATCGGTAAAACAGCAGATTTTTAAAGTTTCGTCAATAAACCCTTCTGATAGAGTCCTCTCCACAGGTGTAAAATTGATATTATCTCCCCTGTCTTCAAAAATAGACTTTAGCCGTTTCTGTTGTTTCTCACTGTCACTTAATATATATATAGTATAATCTTTATCTAGATACTTGTGAAGAGTCTCACTGATCAGGTCAAAGTTTTTATGAAACGAAGGTTGTATATCTGTTTTGAATTCGACAACAGCTTCTGCCTGTATTTTGTTCCCGAAATGAATATGCTTGAATCCCTTAACCAATGCATCATATTCACCTCTTAAGGTTAGCTTATTTTGTAAATCTTTCTCATATTCAGGATTATCCAGAATAGTAGAATCATTATATACACTCTCTACTTTGTCGCTAGCCCATACAAAATCCTTAAATGCAATAACCGTATCCTTCGGAATCAACTTTAACAATGACTCCCGATCCATATTCGACTTTTGCATGTCAGGGATAATCTGTATCTGGTTTAATTTCTCTTTCGACAACTGTGTTTCGATATCAAAAGTTCGTATTGTACTCACTTCATCACCAAAAAAGTCGATACGATAAGGATATTCGCTCGAAAAAGAAAAAACGTCCAGAATACTTCCCCTGATAGCATATTGTCCCGGCTCATACACATAGTCAACGTATTCAAATCCAAAACTATCCAACATCTCAGATACGAAATTACGATCGATCTCTTCATCCACCGACATCTGTATCGTATTCTTTTTCAGTATATCTTTAGCTACAGCCTTTTCGGCTAAAGCTTCCGGATATGTTACGATTATGAGGTTTTTATCTTCCACCTGCAACTGTCCCATCACCTCAGTACGGAGGATTTCATTGGCAGCATCTATCTGTCCGTACTTTATCGCCCGTTTGTATGCTGAAGGAAAAAATAAAACTTTATCCGAGTCTAAAATCTGATTCAAGTCGTGATAAAAATACCCCGCACTTTCTAAGTCGTTTAGCACAAACAAATAGCAGCTATCTGTCTTATGAAACAAAGCTGTAGCAAACATAGACGCTGACGAACCCTGCAAACCTTTAACATAGATATTTTTATGCTTAGACAATAAATCTATTATTGCGGGTATATTTTTGTGAGTCTCAAAAATCTGTTGTAGTATGGATAATTTTAGCACTGTAAAAAATTTAATTGGGATGCAAAATTAATAAAATTATTGTTGTGTTGTATTTGCAACGTGTTTATAATATGGATATAATATATAAATTTTATCAATCCGAGACATTTAGTACCACATACCAATTCAATGTAAATATTACTCTCAAAAAGTTACAAAACCCATAAAACACAACATACTGCATATCAACAATATACAAACAAAAGGTGACAAAAGTGACACTTTTTATAGAGGTTTTATACTGTCACTTTATACACACTCGAAAACCTCTACCATTAGACAATTTTACACGAATATTGTAACATCAATTACAAGTGCTGAAGCCAATCCATTAAGAGATATTTAATGACTAGTTTCCTAGTCAACTTAAAAAAAATGGGATAAAATTTGTTTTTAAAAAAAAGTTTATAACTTTGTGATCACTTTTATAGCGAAATAATGACAAATTGCTTTTTACATATCCTCAGTCTCATTGATATTCTCCTCGTCGGTCAGAATAAATGAGAAAGGTATGTATATGAAGTTAAGTATATAATAAGGAAATTAACATAGGCCTTTCTCATTCAATGGGAAAGGTTTTTTTTTAACTGTATGTATAATTATGGGATTTGAATTAAGAAGTTCG
This sequence comes from Dysgonomonas mossii, assembly GCF_004569505.1. NCBI lineage: Bacteria > Pseudomonadati > Bacteroidota > Bacteroidia > Bacteroidales > Dysgonomonadaceae > Dysgonomonas > Dysgonomonas mossii. The sequence continues at coordinate 192,850 of NZ_SPPK01000004.1, read as the reverse complement.
ACTAGTACACAAGGACGGCGTATGGCCGGGGCCAGAGCCCTATGGAGAGCCAATGGCATGAAAGAAGAACAAATGGGAAAACCTCTCATTGCTATCGTCAATTCATTTACTCAATTTGTCCCGGGACACGTACACCTTCATGATATAGGTCAGAAAGTAAAAGCAGAAATTGAAGCTTTGGGATGCTTTGCTGCCGAATTTAATACCATAGCTATAGACGATGGTATTGCCATGGGACACGATGGAATGTTATACTCTCTTCCATCACGAGATTTGATTGCAGATAGTGTAGAATATATGGTGAATGCTCACAAAGCAGATGCAATGGTATGTATCAGCAATTGTGATAAGATCACTCCCGGTATGCTGATGGCAGCGATGAGATTAAACATCCCAACTGTATTTGTATCCGGAGGACCAATGGAAGCAGGAGAGCTTGACAATAAACACCTCGACCTGATAGATGCGATGATAAAAGCTGCGGATGATACCGTTTCCGATAAAGAAGTAAACGCCATAGAACGTGCGGCATGCCCTACATGCGGATCTTGTTCGGGCATGTTTACCGCTAACTCGATGAACTGTCTGAACGAAGCCATAGGACTTGCATTACCGGGCAATGGAACAATCGTTGCCACTCATGCAAACCGATCTAAATTATTCCAAGATGCTGCAAAGCAGATTGTAAATAATGCTTATCGTTATTACAGAGACGGTGACGAATCGGTACTTCCCAGAAATATAGCTACCAAAACGGCTTTTCTGAATGCTATGACATTAGATATAGCGATGGGAGGTTCTACAAATACGATCCTTCACCTGTTAGCTATAGCACAAGAAGGCGAAGTAGACTTCACAATGGACGATATAGACAAACTGTCGCGCAAAACACCATGTTTGTGCAAAGTAGCTCCGAATACTCAAAAATATCATATACAAGATGTCAACCGTGCAGGAGGTATACTTGGTATTTTGAACGAATTGAATAAAGGTGGGTTGATTAATACTGCCGTTTCACGAATCGATGGACTTTCTCTTGCAGAAGCTATAGAGAAATATGATATAACAAAAGCTAATCCAGAAAAAGCCGCCGAGGATTTATATAAATCAGCGCCCGGAAATAAGTTTAATCTTGTAATGGGCTCTCAAAACAGCAGCTACCCTACTCTCGATACCGACAGAGAAAACGGCTGTATCCGCAGTATGGAGCATGCATATACCAAAGACGGAGGATTGGCTATATTGAAAGGTAACATCGCCCTGAATGGATGTGTTGTAAAAACTGCGGGTGTAGATGAAAGTATATTCAAGTTTTCGGGAACAGCCAAAGTTTTTCACTCTCAGGATGCGGCATGTGAAGGAATATTGAAAGGCGATGTACAAGCCGGAGATGTTGTTGTCATCACATACGAAGGACCTAAAGGAGGACCGGGTATGCAGGAAATGCTCTACCCTACATCATATATCAAATCTAAGCACCTGGGTAAAGAATGCGCCCTTATTACAGACGGACGCTTCTCGGGCGGAACATCAGGTCTTTCTATCGGTCACGTTTCTCCCGAAGCTGCATCAGGTGGCGCTATTGGCTTGGTTAAAGATGGAGATATTATAGATATAGATATTCCTAACCGTTCTATCGATGTACGTATATCCGATGTAGAACTGGAAGCTCGCCGACAAGAGGAGCTTGCCAAAGGTAAAGATGCATTCAAACCAAATCGTAATCGTACGGTATCCAAAGCATTACGAGCCTATGCAAGTATGGTTAGTTCGGCTGATTTAGGTGGAATAAGAATCATTGAATAATACAGCACAAAATAGAGACAAATATCATGGATAAAAATAAAATTACAGGAAGTGAAGCCCTTATTCAATCTTTGTTGAGTGAAGGTGTAGATACCATATTCGGGTATCCGGGCGGAGCCATAATGCCCGTATTTGACAGTTTATATCATTATAAAGATAAAATAAATCATATTCTTGTTCGTCACGAACAAGGTGCTACGCATGCTGCTCAAGGGTTTGCTCGCACTTCGGGTAAAGTTGGCGTTGCGCTGGTAACCTCGGGCCCCGGTGCAACCAATACGGTAACAGGAATTGCCGATGCAATGATAGATAGCACACCTATAGTTGTTATATCCGGACAGGTTGCTTCTTCCTTACTAGGAAGTGATGCCTTTCAGGAAGCTGATGTAGTAGGCATTACACAGCCTGTGTGCAAATGGGCATATCAGATTCGCAGAGCCGAAGATATCCCATCGGCAGTAGCTAGGGCATTCTATATAGCGTCAACAGGAAGACCCGGACCGGTAGTTCTGGATATAACCAAAGATGCTCAGTTTGGGCAAATGGATAAATCGGAATACAAAAAAGTTGATTTTATCCGTAGCTATCAGCCTAAACCCGAAGTAAAACTATCAGAAATGGAAGTAGCTGCCCAAATAATAAACAGTGCAAAAAAACCTCTAGCACTTGTGGGACAGGGTGTTATTTTGGGCGGAGCAGAAAAAGAATTGCTTGCTTTTCTCGAAAAGGCTGGCATTCCTGCGGCATCTACGGTATTGGGACTATCTGCCATACCCTCCGACCATCCTTTACAGATTGGAATGCTAGGTATGCATGGCAATGTTGGTCCTAATCAGAAAACAAATGAATGTGATGTACTTATTGGTATTGGCATGCGTTTCGACGACCGTGTAACGGGAGATCTTAAGACGTACGCAAAACAGGCAAAAGTAATCCACTTTGATATCGATAAAGCTGAAATAAACAAGAATGTATCTGTTACAGCACGTGTACTCGGAGATGTCAAGGATACGTTACCAAAGGTGACAGAATTACTAACTCCTGCCACGCATAGCGAATGGCTTGGAGAGTTTAAAGCATGTTACCAAAGAGAGTACGACGTTGTCATAGATAGCGAACTATACCCTACATCGGGACAGTTGAAGATGGGTGAAGTTATCAATAAAGTATCCGAAGCTACAAACCACGATGCTGTATTGGTTACGGATGTAGGTCAACATCAGATGATGGCTGTGCGCTACTTCAAGTACAACCAAAGCCGTAGTGTGGTTACATCAGGAGGGCTGGGCACAATGGGCTTTGGATTACCTGCTGCGATAGGCGCAAAATACGGCACACCGGATCGTACAGTATGCCTTTTTGTTGGCGATGGAGGTATCCAGATGACCATACAAGAGTTAGGTACGATCATGCAGTATAACGTTGACGTTAAAATCATTATATTGAACAACCACTTCTTGGGAATGGTACGCCAGTGGCAAGAATTATTCTTTGATGAAAGATATTCTGAAACCCGGATGAATAATCCTGATTTTGTGAAAATAGCTGAAGCATATAATATTCCGGCAAAGAAGGTGGACGACCGCAATGAACTGGACGGAGCAATAAAAGAAATGCTGGATCACAAAGGCGCTTATTTGCTAGACGTACAGGTAGAGGTTAAAGGCATGGTTTACCCGATGGTTCCTGCCGGTACTTGCGTTACAAATATATTATTAGGGAACGAATAAGTTCATTATATTGATGAGATTCGTTAAATTTGAAACTGTCTAATATTACAGTTGTAAAAATAAATCTTATGCAAGATAAAACATTATATACGATAACTATATTTTCAGAGAATACCGTTGGTCTGTTGAGTCAGGTAACCAGTGTATTCGTTCGTCGTCAATTGAATATTGAGACTCTATCTGTTTCTGCTTCAGCCTTAGAAGGTATACATAAGTTTACCATCACTGTTTTTTGTGACGAAGATGTTGTAAAAAAGGTTGTACTTCAGATAGATAAGCGAGTAGATGTACTGAAAGCGTATTACAATACCGATGAAGAGCTTATTCATCAAGAAATCGCTCTCTATAAACTATCTACTCCCGATTTTCTTAAGATAGAATCGGTAGAAGAGCTTATCCGCAAACACAATGCGCATATTCTCGATATAAATGAAAACTGTGTTGTTTTGGAAAAAACAGGACACTATAAAGAGACTCAATATCTATTTGAAGAACTGAGTAAAAGCATTGGTGTTCTGCAATTTATACGTTCGGGTCGGATAGCGATTACAAAGTCGAAAGTTGAGAGATTAAGCGACATGCTAGCGGAGTTAGATAAAAGACATAAATCGCAAGACACAAATTAATATATCCATTCAAAACTATATTTAATGTTTGCTCCTATAGGAAGATACGAATTTACGATCGATGCATACTTAACCGATTTCAGAGGCAGAGCCACTTTGCCCATGATTGGAGGTTTTATGCTACAAGCAGCAACAAAGCATGCCGATGAACGTGGGTTTGGATACTCATCAATGACTTCTCAGCAACGAGTCTGGGTTTTGTCTCGAATGGCAATCGAGCTGTTCGAATATCCGAAAAACGATACTAACATGATAATCAAGACATGGATTGTTAGTGTAAACAGGTTGTTCACAGAGCGTCATTTTGCTTTCGAAGACTCTGACGGAAAAACAATGGGCTATGCGAGATCACTATGGGCTTCAATAGATCTTAAAACTCGTAAACCGACCAATCTGACAGAGCTGGATGGGTTGTCTGATTATATCTATACGGAAAAAGAATGTCCGATACAAGGTTTGAGCAAAATCTCAGCGTTGAAGGATGATTATGAAAAAGCGGATGAGTTTATTATAAAATATAGCGATGTGGATATCAATAAACACCTGAACAGTATGAAGTATATCGAACATTTTGTAGATGTGTTTGATATAGATATGTTCAAGGATAAAGAAATCAGACGGATTGAGATAAATTATATATCCGAAGGGCGCTACGGCTCCAAGTTGGATATATTGAAAAGAGAAGAAGAAGATTCTAATTTTATTTTAGAAATGAAAGACGGAGAAACGAGTGTATGCTCGACCCATATTATATGGAAACAATTTTGAACCTAAATATTTTATTTAATAAAAACAAATTATGGCAGAAATGAACTTTGGCGGGGTAGTAGAAAAAGTAGTTACCCGTGAAGAATTCCCTTTGGAAAAAGCAAGAGAAGTATTAAAAAATGAAACCATTGCTGTTATCGGTTATGGCGTACAAGGTCCGGGACAAGCATTAAACCTTAGAGATAATGGGTTTAACGTAATCGTAGGACAAAGAAAAGGTGGCAAAACATGGGAAAAAGCAATAGCAGACGGATGGGTTCCGGGCGAAACATTATTTGATATCGAAGAAGCTGCAGCCAAAGGTACTATCATACAATATCTATTGTCTGATGCTGCTCAGATAGAAGTGTGGCCACGTCTTAAGCCTTATCTGACTGCCGGAAAAGCTCTTTACTTTTCTCATGGGTTTGGTATTACATATAAAGAACGTACAGGAATTGTACCTCCTGCCGACATCGATGTAATTCTTGTTGCTCCAAAAGGTTCAGGAACAAGTCTTCGTCGCATGTTCCTCGAAGGTCGCGGTTTGAATTCAAGCTATGCTATCTTCCAGGATGCTACAGGTCGTGCATTCGAAAGAACTGTATCTCTGGGTATTGGCGTTGGTTCGGGATATTTGTTTGAAACAGATTTCAAACGTGAGGTATATTCTGACCTTACAGGAGAGCGTGGTACATTGATGGGTGCTATACAAGGTATCCTGCTTGCTCAATATGAAGTATTACGTGAAAACGGTCACTCACCATCCGAAGCATTTAACGAAACTGTAGAAGAGCTTACTCAATCTTTGATGCCTCTATTTGCAGAAAAAGGAATGGACTGGATGTATGCAAATTGTTCTACTACAGCACAACGTGGTGCGCTAGACTGGATGGTACCTTTCCATGATGCAACAAAACCTGTATTTGCCAAATTATATTCAGAAGTAGCAAACGGTAATGAAGCACAACGCTCTATCGATACTAACTCTAAACCTGACTATCGTGAAAAACTAGAAGAAGAACTAAAAGCTCTTCGTGAAAGCGAAATGTGGCGTACAGGAGCAGTTGTGAGAAAGTTGAGACCAGAAAATAACTAATTATTGATTTCAATATTATACGTATGAAGAGGCTGTTTTTATTCAGCCTCTTTTTATTTATTAGTCTATCTAATCCAAATTCTCTATCTTTGTTTTTTACGATTTATTATTAAGCTTAACACATATTTTAACCACATGAGAAAATTAACGATTTTATCACTTATTATCCTTTCTGCTATTATAACAACCCTTAGTTCCTGTTCGGGCTGTGTAAAACAAGCAACAAAAAAAGTTACAGAAACCGGTATAAATGCTATAGAAGGTGTTGCCGAGGCTGTAGACGAACACGGTGCCCGAGTTGGTGAAAAAGCAACAGATGCAGCAGGAAAACTTGCTGATGGTATCGGAAAAAGCCTAGACAGACAAATGAATGAGCATGCCGAAAAAGTAGCTTCGGTGATGGGTCGTACCTTGGTTCAGACAGTAGAAGGTCTGGATAAAGGAGCTACCGGACAATATTATGATCCTATTTCATATAATGCAAATATTTGCACGGGTGTAAGTCTCGATTATTTAGGTAAAATCAAGTCTAAAGCTGTAGTAGATGCCTATTTTATCATCCTCGAAAAAGGAATATATAACTGTAAAATAGAACTTGAAGGAAGTAAAGGGATATTCATTACAAAAGAAACAGAAATAGATAAGCCTATAACTGAACGGAGATATTCACTTGTCAGCTTCGCTCTAAATATAGAAGAAGAAAAAGAGTTTTTGAATACAGTTTCTGCAAAAGTAACTATTGTAAAAAAATAAAAAATCAGTATATAAAATGTTATTTATCAATATTTGAGAAAACAACAGTTAATAAGAAGCCGTTAAAAAAGAGGTTAGTAATTGATAATAATTAAATTTTTAAGATTATGAATACCTCGGATTTTTTAAAAGACCCACATTTGAGTAAAGAAACCAAAGAGTATCTGAAGGTTTTGAATTCTGGTGGAAAACCTGTTGAATCATTACCTGTATTCGATGCACGCAATGTATTGGTCGATACTCAAGCTGCAATAAAAGTAGATGTTAGTGGTATTGAGGAAACAGAAAAAGTAATATTAGTCGATGAACATGATATAAAACTATATATTGTACGGCCAGAGAAAGCTAAAGGGAAACTTCCTGTATTTATCTTTATACATGGTGGAGGCTGGGTTCTTGGAGATTATCAAACTCATAAACGCCTGGTTCGCGACTTAGTCGTTGAATCAGGATATGCTTGTGTCTTTATTGAATATAGCCGTTCGCCCGAAGCTAAATATCCAATAGCATTGAATGAATGTTATGCTGCCACAAAGTGGGTTGCAGAACATGGCGATGAAATAAATATAGATGGAAAAAGGTTAGCTATTGTAGGAAATAGTGCAGGAGGAAATATGACTATCGGGACTTGTCTGAAGGCAAAGGAAAATAAAGGACCGGATATTAAATGTCAGATTCTATTATGGCCATATTCAGACGCTGGTATAAACACCGAATCATTCAAAAAATATGGAGAAGAAAGATTCCTAACTAAATCTTTAATGATTTGGATGAGAGATAACTACTTATCAGACAGAACGCAACACGATGATATTTATGTATCCCCTGTACGTGCTACAATCAACCAATTGAAAGGATTGCCTCCTACACTCATCGAAGTTGCCGAAAATGATATATTGAGAGATGCCGGAGAAGAATTAGGGCGCAAGCTTGATGAAGCCGGAGTTGATGTTACTACAGTAAGATTTAACGGAGTAATTCATGATTGGGGTCTATTGAATGGTTATGCAGATCTACCTTCGACCAGAAATATGATAATATTCACGGCAGCTATGCTTAAAAAATATTTAGAATAACCCTTATATAGTTAGTAGGAGAATAAATAACTCTATATCATTTTTATTGTATAACAAAAACTTATTCTTATCTTTGCACCCGCTAATAACAATTATGTATAATTAAAATTAACTAGAAAGAAATGGCTACAAAGATCCGTTTACAAAGACGAGGACGTAAAGGTTATCCTTTTTACCACATCGTCATTGCAGATAGCAGAGCTCCACGTGATGGAAAATTTATTGAAAAGGTTGGTTCTTATAATCCTAATACCAATCCTGCTACGATAACTATAAATTTCGACAGGGCTTTGTACTGGTTACAAGTTGGTGCTCAACCTACCGACACTACTCGTAACATCCTTTCTGAAGAAGGTGTTTTATTAAAGAAACACTTACTTGGTGGTGTTGCTAAAGGTGCATTTACTGAAGCTGATGCGGAAAGTAAATTTGAAGCATGGAAAGCTGAAAAAGAAAAAGGTACTCAAGCAGCTATCAACAAGAACCAAACAAAAGCTCAGGCAGACGCAAAAGCTCGTTTAGACGCTGAAAAAGCAGCAAACAAAGCAAAAGCTGAAGCTGTAGCTCAAAAGAAAGCAGAAGAAAATGCAGCACAGGCAGAAGCAGAAGCTGAAGCAAGTGAAGAAGTAGTAGAAACACCTACTGCTGAAACAGAAGCTCCTGCAGAAGAGAAAAGTGCTGAATAATTTGTTTTAAACAGCATAAAAAAGGCATCCGATTGGATGCCTTTTCTTTTTTTATAAGAGATAGATATTATGAGAGTATATTATTTTTCATCCAACTTTATTTTATTCATTGCTTGCTTAATATAGTAACCTGACTCTATCTGTAAGCTGAGTTTTATTGTATTTCGCTTCATCTCATTATATTCCTCTTTTGTAAGAGACAATAAGCGTGTCTTTATTTCCGACAATGAATTTATCGAAAAACCAACCTCATGTTCTAAAACAAATGGTGCCATAGCTGCTTGATTCCAAATAATTACAGGCAAATGACAACGAATATATAATGATACTTTGTGAGGATTATTAAATTGTAGATAAGAACCAAAACTACCGGAACAAGTATCAATAGAATCACCATCCCAAACCAGTCCAAAATCACCCGTGATACTACTGATCAGATCATCACTCTGAACAAAACCTTTATAAATAAAGTAAGGATTCTTTAATTCCTGTTCTGTAGGCTCGAAACCTGTACCATAAAGATTGAAAATAAATGAATCTACATGCTTACTAAATTCGTATAAGAATAAATTTTTACGTCGACTAAGCCCTCCTGCATAATTAACAACATAGTTTTGGTCATCATTGGATCTAAAACTTGAGGTATTTTTGTATTTTGACAGATAATCCCAAATATCAAGAGTCACAGTCTGTCCTTTGTAATTATTCTCTTCCAACCATTTCGCCATACTCTTATTTAAGGCTATAATGTAATCGGAATTATTTAGGAGCGTAATTTCTTTATCTACAGTAAGCTTCTGTCTTCTAAAAGTTCCTAAATCGTGGATAAGTGTAATGATTTTAGTGTCTTTCAAATGAGCAATACCACAAATGAATGCATAATATTTTTTCATCGGATACTGAAGAAATAAAATACCTTTAGATGGCATTCGTATTACCGCTTTTAGTATCCCTGTGATATTTAAAACAAAATCAATGATTTTATTGTTGCTCGAACTTTGTTTCCATCCTATATTCTTAAACCCAATGCCTTGTAAAATTAACTCTACATCTGTTTTTGCTTTTCCACCAGCACTCTCTATTCCTTTATAGTTTCTGGATATAAAAACCTTTTTCATAGATTTATGTTAATTCATTTTACAAAGTTTATATAACTATCTAATCTTAAATTAGAAATATACCAACAATCAGATTATACTTGCAAAGCTCCTATAAGGTCTGTTATGGAATTTATATTATTCTTATCCAGATATTCTTTTATTCCATCTACAACCTTTACAGAAATTGTAGGGTCAATAAAGTTGTGTGTTCCTATCTGTATAGCAGAAGAGCCTGCAAGGATAAATTCAATGGCATCTTGCCACGATGATATTCCTCCCATACCTATCACGGGAATTTTTACAGCATTGTAAGTCTGCCAAACCATTCTAAGGGCAATAGGCTTCACACACGGGCCGGATAATCCTCCTGTAACAGTAGATAACACCGGACGTCTCTTATTTATATCTACAGCCATCCCTAGCAATGTATTGATCAGTGAAACAGCATCAGCACCTTCACCCTCTACAGCTTTTGCGATTTCTGTTATATCAGTTACATTAGGAGATAGCTTTACAATAAGGGTTTTGTTCCATACTTCACGTACAGCTTTTGTTACATCAGCAGCCGAACAAGCAGAAGTACCGAATGCCATCCCCCCTTCTTTTACATTTGGACAGGAAATATTAAGTTCAATAGCAGGTATTTTTTCGAGAGCTACCAACTTTTGAGAACATTCTACATAATCTTCTATAGTTGATCCCGAAACATTCACAATAATGTTTGTATCAAAGTCTTTTATCTCAGGGTATATATTTGAAACAAAGTAATCTACGCCTTTATTTTGCAGTCCCACAGCATTAAGCATTCCTGATGGAGTTTCTGCCATACGAGGATAATCGTTCCCCTGCCTTTCGCGAATAGTAGTTCCTTTTACAAAAATACCACCAATTCGCCCCAAGTCCATAAAGTCAGAATATTCCTTTCCATACCCGAAAGTACCGGATGCTGTCATTACCGGGTTCTTTAAATGCAGGTTTCCTATATTTATTTTTAGTTTATCCATGTCAAATTTTCTATATTAAATACGGGTCCCTCTGTACACACACAGACATTCCCTTCGCGCGTCTTCTCCACACAGCATAAACAGACTCCAAACCCGCATGCCATAAGGTTTTCGAGTGATACTTCACACTCTATTTTATTTATATTGGCATATTTGGCTACAGCCACCATCATAGGCTTAGGACCACAGGTATAAATTTTAGATATTTGAGTATTTTTTAATACAGAGTGATCCGTTACATACCCTTTTTCTCCGAAACTTCCGTCTTCGGTGGTACAATACAGTTCTCCATATTTTCTGAAATCATCCAATTGGAGTAAATCATTTTTTGATCTTGCACCTAAAAGAAATTTAGGTTTATAGCCTGCTTCCCTGAGACGTGCGCCAAGGAATAACATAGGAGCAGTACCTACACCTCCGCCAATAAGAAGAAGTTCTTGCTCCGGATTCGAAGTAGGAACTGTAAATGTATTACCTAACGGTAATAGAAGGTTTACAATATCACCCTGTTTGTACTCACACATTTTCTTGGTTCCATCACCTACAGCCTGAACGAGTAGCCATAATTCGTTTTTTTGCTTATCCACAAAGTTTACCGAAATAGGGCGTCTAAGATAGGTTGATGGAGATCCATCAACTCTCACTTCTACAAATTGCCCGGGATGCATTTCGATTAAGGGAGTTTTATCTGTTGTGGTGAGCTTAATGAGGCTATAGTTTTGGTTTAGTTGCTCATTTTGAGTAACAACTAAATCCATCATTTTTTTCATTAACCTATTATTTAGAGATAAATATTTCCTGAATTATTTCGAGTACAAAGTTAATAAAGTTTGACTTTATAATAAAATTAGGAAAGACTTTAATTTATTCACAAGTTTTACTACCTTTATGTCAAACATATCACACCAACACAAGTATATACTGTATGAAAACATTCCAAAAACACATCATTATTACTATTAAAATATCATTTTGAAATAAGAGGTTTATAATCTGTTCTTCTTTTATTCATAGTGATTATCTATATCAAGCATTTGTCTAACATACATCTAAACATAAATAATTATGGAATTGCCTTTTGCCGAACCTTGGAAGATCAAAATGATCGAACCTATCCATAAAAGCACACGGGAAGAACGTGAACAATGGCTGAAAAATGCTAAATACAATATGTTTAAGTTAAGATCGGAACAAGTGTATATAGACCTGATAACAGACTCTGGAACAGGGGCTATGAGTGACAGGCAATGGGCTGGCATGATGGTTGGAGACGAGAGCTATGCCGGAGCGTCTTCATATTACAAAATGAAAGATATGATAACGCATATTACAGGATTTGAATATGTTCTGCCTACACATCAGGGACGTGCTGCTGAGAATGTTTTATTTTCTTGTCTAATCAAAGAAGGAGACGTATGCCCGGGTAATTCGCATTTCGATACAACAAAAGGTCATATAGAATCCAGAAAGGCCATTGCGTTAGATTGTACGATAGATGATGCTAAAGACACTCAACTTGAAATTCCATTCAAAGGGAATGTTGATATCAAAAAACTTGAAGAAGCACTGAAAAAGTATGGAGATCGTACACCCTTTATTATTATAACCATAACAAATAATACGGCAGGTGGACAACCTGTATCTATGCAGAATTTGCAGGAAACACGTATGATCGCAAATAAATATGCTAAAAAAGTAATATTTGACTCAGCCAGATTTGCAGAGAATGCATATTTTATCAAGAAACGAGAGAAAGGTTACGAAAACAAGACAATAAAAGAGATCTGCGACGAAATGTTCTCATATGCCGATGCTATGACCATGAGCGCGAAGAAAGATGCTATTGTTAATATGGGAGGATTCTTTGCTACAAACCTGAAAGAATGGTATGATGTAGCCAAAATAAAAGGAATTGCCTATGAGGGATATATTACTTATGGAGGTATGAGTGGACGTGATATGAATGCTTTGGCTATAGGGTTGGATGAAAATACAGAGTTTGATAGTCTCGAAAGCAGAATAAAACAAGTTGAATATCTTGGTAAGAAGCTTGATGAATATAATATCCCATATCAACGTCCGGCAGGAGGACATGCAATCTTTGTAGATGCGTCGAAAGTATTGCCAAACATACCTAAAGAAGAGTTTCCGGCACAAACATTAGCTGTAGAATTATATCTTGAAGCGGGTATCAGAGGTTGTGAGATCGGTTATCTATTAGCAGACCGAGACCCTGTAACCCGGAAAAATCGTTTCGATGGGCTCGATTTACTACGGTTAGCCATACCACGGCGTGTTTATACAGACAATCATATGAATGTAATAGCAGTAGCCTTAAAGAATATATTCGATCGTAGAGAATCGATTACAAAAGGACTAACGATTACTTGGGAAGCTGATTTATTAAGACATTTTACAGTCGAACTTAAAAGGGTAAAATAGGAATATAATTATAGTATACAAGACAAAGAAACCTCTCGGAATATAAGAATTCGAGAGGTTTTTTATTTTTTATGGAGAATTTTATCTTATACAAAAGTGTTCTTTGATATATTTTTGAATATATAAGAAGTTACATTAGTAATAAGTAATAAAAGTGCCATTTTTGTTATTTATTAAGTATAAACATATGTATACTAATCTATTACATTAAAAATACTGTATCGAATAAATAGAAAAGTAGATATTTATAATGGCTTGTTATCAGCATTAAATGTTTCGAAAGTATTATCCGAATAATATATAATTATTTTAGTTACTTTCCGCTCAGGTGCTTTTTGATATATAACAGATTGTTTTACAATGTCTTCTTCTAATTTTTGAGGCTTCTCAACTATTATTTCCTTGCGATATTCTGGTTCAGGTTTATCGGATAGCTGAGATATTTCATTCAGAGAGAATAAATCGGGCTGAAGATTAGAATTCACCGGTATAGTTGATGTAGCGATATGCGATTTTTCTCTATTATCGGTTTTATACATTTTACCATTTCCGGTTAATAACCAATCCGAATCGATATAATCCATTTTTGATAGTATACGAGATACAACATCCAAACTAGGATTATTACGTCCATTCAGTATATGAGATATAACAGCACGTCCTAATTGCAACTTATCTGCAAAAGCTGATGGCGTTAAGTGCTCATTATCCATTATAAGCTTGATTCTATCCTTCATATTTTTGTATATTATCAGAACACAAATGTAAACTTTATATTTTACAAATGGAAAATGTTTTAGTTTATATTTGTAAATTACATTTGGATACAATGATATACTTTTGTTTTATGTATATGTGTATACAATTGAATATAGCATAAATAAACACTTCATAATAAATATATAATAAACTAATTAGTATGTAAATAAATTAATAAAATACCCTATTTAGAGGCTGTATTATTGTATATAATGAATTATAGCTAATATATCTAAATTATTACTTTATTTTATTTAAATAATTATCTGATATATATAATATTATGATATATTTATTTAAGGATTTTAATATTTTACAATTGTTTATTAAATGATCTATAGATAAGTTATATTCAAATGTAAACATTACTACATTTGAAAATTTTTGTAATCAGATGTTACAATATTAGCTTTGATAAGCTCTGAAACATTTGTAAACAACCCTGCGATTCACAAATGTTACAAGAAAGAAATACATTATGAAATACATCTTTATTAAAATGATACAATCATATCGCAGGAATAAATTAATTGAAGTATCTTTACGCTTATATAACAATAATTTATAATTCTATGAGGAAAATATCATTATTCATGTTATTTTGTTTTCTCTGCGAGATTCACATATTTGCTTGCACAAATTTTTTAGTTGGCAAATATGCGTCTGTCGATGGGTCAACAATGATAACATATTCGGCAGATTCTTACGCTCTATTTGGAGAGTTGTACCATTGGCCAGCCAAAAAATACTCACAAGGAGAAATGCTAAAAGTATATGAATGGGATTCCGGAAAATATTTAGGAGAAATAGCACAAGCTAGCCAAACATATAATGTAGTTGGTAACATGAACGAGTATCAAGTGACAATAGGCGAAACAACTTTTGGCGGACGTGAAGAATTGGCTGATCCGGATGGTATCATCGACTATGGAAGTCTTATATATATCGCATTGCAACGAGCCAAGACAGCAAGAGAAGCTATTAAAATAATGACTGACCTTGTTGCTGAATATGGCTACTATAGCGGAGGAGAGTCATTCTCGATAGGTGACCCGAATGAAATATGGGTTTTGGAGATGATTGGTAAAGGTAAGGGAAACAAAGGAGCTGTTTGGGTAGCTGTACGTATACCTGACGACTGCATTTCGGCCCATGCAAACCAATCTCGTATACATCAATTTCCTCTAAAAGATCCAAAAAATTGCCTTTACTCAAAAGATGTTATTTCTTTTGCCCGTGAGAAAGGTTATTATACTGGTAAAGATGAAGACTTTAGCTTTTCTAAGGTATATAATCCCCTGGATTTTGGAGGTCAGCGTTTTTGTGAAGCTCGCGTTTGGAGTTTCTTCAACAAATGCAATAAAGACATGGCTAAGTTTGTGACCTATGCACAAGGAAAAACTCAGGAACCAATGCCTCTTTATATCAAACCAGATAAGAAATTATCTCTTGCTGATATACAAGGGATGATGAGAGACCATTACGAAGGAACTGAATTAGATTGGACCAACGATATAGGAGCCGGTCCTTTCAAATCTCCATATCGCTGGGCTCCACTTACTTGGAAAGTAGATTCTGTGGAATATTGTAACGAACGCCCTATTGCAACTCAACAATCAGGTTTTGTGTTTACATCTCAGATGCGTTCATGGCTACCAAATTCAATCGGTGGAGTATTATGGTTTGGAACAGATGATGCTGCTCAAACTGTGTTTACACCAATGTATTGTTCTGTAACCGAGGTACCTGAATGTTATCGTGAAGGTAATGGAGATTTGTATACATTCTCTTGGACATCAAGCTTTTGGATTCAGAATTGGGTGTCAAACATGGTATATAATAAATACGATTATATGCATCCTGATTTGAAAAAGGTACAGGATGAATTAGAAGGAAAGTTCTTAGCTGAACAAAGCAGTACTGAAAAGGAGGCATTAGAATTATATAAGAAATCGCCGGAACAAGCAGTTCAATTCTTAACTAAATATAGTGAGAAGCAAGCACAGTATGCTTTTGAAAAATGGAAGAAACTTGGGGAGTTCTTAGTCATCAAATATATGGATGGTGTTGTCCGCAAAGAAAAAGATGGTGAGTTTATCCGTAATGAACATGGAAAACCATCTTCGCCACAGCGAGTAGGATATCCTAAAGATTTCTATGAGCGGGTAGTGAAGGAAACCGGAGATAAATATAAAGTTCTTTATTAAATATTCAAGCCCCTCCTACAACGAGGGGCTATTTTATACATTCAGTACTTATGTCCAAAGGATTTACATATAGTATTCTATTCGTTATAAGTATATTTATACTATTTGTTTTAAGTCTATTTCTAGGCTCTGTATCAATACCGTCGCAAGCTGTCTTTCAAATATTGCAAGGAAATGAAGTTGAGAAACAAGCTTGGACCTATATTATACTCGAATCTCGCTTACCTCAGGCCATCACGGCTCTATTTACAGGAGGAGCAATTGCTGTTTCGGGTTTGTTGCTGCAAACAGCATTTCGCAATCCTCTGGCTGATGCGGGAATATTAGGTATCAGTTCGGGTGCAAACATGGGAGTAGCAATAGTAATTCTTTTAATAGGAAATAGCTTCGGATCGGTAAATGGATTTAATTTGTCTTATTCGATGACTATTGTTTTTGGTGCTTTCATTGGTGCAGCTATTATTTTAGCTATCATCATGGGATTCGCATCTATAATAAAAAATAATGTTATGTTACTGATCATTGGTATAATGGTTGGTTATCTTACATCTTCTATTATATCTATTTTGAAGTTTTGGAGTACTAGCGAAGATGCATATTCGTTCATGATATGGGGTATGGGAGATTTTTCGGGAGTATCAAAAGAGCAATTGCCTTTCTATTGCATCGTTGTCTGTGTTAGCTTACTCCTTTCTATCCTACTAATCAAGCCCTTGAATGCTCTGTTATTAGGAGAAAGATATGCAGCAAACTTAGGTGTAAATATAAAATTTATTCGCTTTCTACTCTTACTCTGTGCAGGACTGATAACTGCAATAACTTGTGCATTCTGTGGTCCTATAGCATTTATCGGACTAGCAGTTCCACATATAGCCAGATTAATATTGGGAACATCAAACCATAAATCATTATTACCTATTACCATACTAATTGGTTCGGCAATGGCTTTGCTTTGCAATTTGATCTGTGTATTACCGGGGGCCAGTGGGGTACTACCATTAAATGCTATCACTCCTATTTTTGGAGCACCTGTAATAATATATGTAATTCTTAATCAGAAAAAAATACAATATTTCCATTAAGTTTACAAATTAATCAACTGAATATCAAATAGTTTACTTATGTAAATTAAATATTACTCACTTTTTTGAATACACTGTAGTGATTACTTATGAATAATGCAGAAGTAGTAATTAAGGCTCAAAATATTGGTATTGGCTATGCCAAATCTAAGCATAATAATATTCTTTATAACAACCTGTCATTCAATTTATATAGAGGAGAACTTGTTTGTCTGATAGGAGCTAACGGTGCCGGAAAATCGACACTATTACGAACAATTAGTGCATCACAACCAGCGCAAGATGGCGATATACTTTTCGAGGATCAAAGCATCTCATCTTTATCAGAAAAAGAATTATCACAGCGATTAGGCCTAGTCTTAACTGATAAAACTTCTGCCGGAGGATTACTTGTCAAAGAACTTATTGAGCTGGGACGTTATCCTTACACCGGATTTTTCGGTCAATTATCAGAGAATGATAAATCAATTGTTCAGAAAGCAATGGAAGATGTAGGAATATCACATAAGGCTAATTCTTATATAGCTGAATTGTCTGACGGAGAGCGGCAAAAAGCTATGATAGCCAAAGCTTTATCGCAAGAGTGCCCTGTCGTTTTGCTGGATGAACCTACAGCTTTTCTAGATATTGAAAGCCGTATAGAGATTATGAATTTGCTCCATAATCTGGCAATGTATCAAAATAAGACAATATTATTATCAACACATGATATTGATATGGCCTTGCTCCTAGCCGACCGTCTTTGGCTATTATCAAGAGAAAAGGGGTTGACTACAGGAGTAACTGAAGACATCGTATTGTCAGGTACATTAGATGATTTCTTTAAAAGAGATAATGTTGTATTCGACAGATATACAGGCAATTTCTTACCAAGAAGAGCCAACAATAGAAAGGTCTATCTTAAAGCAGATGGAATATTACACCACTGGACAAAAAATATATTAGAAAGAAACGGATTCTCATTAACTAAGGATTTGAATGATGCTATATTCCGAATTGAAGTTCAATCGTCTGAACAAGTTATAGTAGAGTATAATACAATAAAAATAGAAATTAGTAGCTACGAACAGTTAGCTTCATTTTTGAGAAAGCACAAAACACTATAATTTCTATCTACGTTTTCTTGCCATATCAATACGCAGAAATATAAATAGAAGGATTGTAAATCCCCACAAAGAAGAACCTCCATAGCTAAAGAAAGGCAAAGGGATTCCTATAACAGGGGTTAAACCTGTTACCATTCCTATATTTATCATCACATGGAAGAGAAAAATACAAGCAACACAATAGCCATAAACTCTTCCGAAAGTACTTTTTTGACGCTCTGCCAGATAGAATAAACGTAGAATCAATGCTAAAAATAATAAAAGAACAAACACCGATCCGGCAAATCCTTGTTCCTCTCCTACTGTGCAGAATATGAAGTCAGTATCTTGCTCGGGAACGTATTTCAATTTAGTCTGAGTACCATTTAAATATCCTTTTCCTAAAAGCCCTCCTGAGCCTATTGCAATCTTAGATTGATTCACATTATACCCCGCTCCCATTAGGTCATCTTCCATCCCTAAAGTGACTTTTATACGCATCTGCTGGTGAGGTTGCATAACATCTGAGAAAAGGTAATCTATTGAGCTGACGAATATAAGGCTACTAATAGCAAAAACGGCTGTCAGAAAATATACTTTCGACCAATATTTCTTCGCCAGAACCAAAAGATATACTACAAGTACACCAAGAGCGATTAGTGAAATAATTCCAAAATCAATATTTACATTCAGTAGCGAAATCAGATATGGAATTCCAAATAACGCAAGCATTCCCAATATAATATTACGAGCTGCTACTTTATCTTGCCTATAACTTACCAATAATGCGGCACAAATCAGTATAACTAAAATTATAGTAACAAACTCACCTGTAGATATTATACCTATATCTGTATCCGAATATTTGAGTCCAATTACAAAAAATGCAATGGCTGATATTCCCAAGAACAAAATAATTCCGGGTAGTCCCTCTCTATATAACATTAAAATGAAGACTGTATATACAAGCGCAGAACCTGTCTCTTTCTGCATGATGATCAGCAACATAGGGAGAAGAATAAGTCCCGCTACTGTTATCAGATTTTTAGGGGTGAGCAATTTAAAGTTATAGGTGCTCAACAACTTTGCCAGAGCTAAAGCTACTGCAAATTTAGCAAACTCGGCAGGCTGTATTTGCACCGAATCAGTTATTTTGAGCCACGATCTAGACCCTCTGATGTCTGTGGATAGAAATATAGTAGCTATAAGAAGTAATATAAAAGCTATATAAATATAATAAGCCAATATATCGTATAAGTTGCTATCCAGTTTTAATATTATGAAACCCAGAACAATTGATGTACCAATCCAAACCAATTGCATACCGGCTCTACCCGATATATCAAACATGCTGGTAGTACTTCCGTATTGATAACTAGCTCCATATATACTGAGCCATCCGCACAATACCATAATCAGGTATAATGCGATGGTAAACCAGTCTATACTGCTTTTTATATGTTCATCTTCTCTTCTGTACATTCCTTATTATTGATTTTCAGCAGGGTTTAATGAAAATGGTTCTATAGATGTTTCATCTACTGCACCATCTGTATTTGATACCGCAGGCTGAGAAAACTCATCATACTTCTTATTAGCCCTATTCCAATTAAAAAATGTTTGAGGCAAAATTGTCGTTGTTGCGATTCTTTCTTCAATATATTTATCAGAAGCTGGCACCTCTCCTTTCAGATACTTCTGAATCATCAGACGTCCGATAGGAACAGCAAATGTAGCGCCAAATCCTGCATTTTCAACAATAACACAAATAGCCACCTTCGGATTATCTTTAGGAGCAAAACCCATAAATAATGAGTGATCTTTACCATGTGGATTTTCGGCTGTACCAGTCTTACCACAAACCTCAATATCAGGTATATTAGCTCCTCTACATGTACCGCCTGTAACAGCAAGAGCCATCCCCTCTACTACATACTGGTAGTATTCTTTTTTTATTCCGGTATAGTGAGGATGCGTATATATACTGTCTAAAGGCGTATCTTGTATCTGACGCACAACATGTGGCGCATAGTAGAATCCTCTGTTAGATATACTTGCGGCAAAGTTTGCTATTTGCAGAGGGGTAGCTGTTATTTCCCCCTGACCTATTGCTATAGAAATAACATTGGAAGCACTCCAATTCTCCCTTTTAAAAGCTCTGCTATAGAAATTGGCATTAGGAATAAAACCTCTCTTTTCTGAAGGTAAGTCTACACCTAAGCGATAACCAAATCCCATATCTACCATATGATCTTTCCAAATATCAAAAGCTTCAACAGTGCTTTTATACTTTTTTCTGTTTCCTAACATCGCAGATAATCCATAACAAAAATATGAATTACAAGAAGTTGCAATAGCAGGAACTAATGACAAAGGAGAACCATGAGGGTGACATTTGGGACGACCACCCAGTGGCGGATACCCTCCTGCACACGCATATAATGTATTGGAAGTAATAATCTCTTCTTGGAGGAAAATCAATCCCTGTGTTGGTTTAAAAGTAGATCCGGGAGGATACATCCCTTGTATAGCCCTATTAAATAATGGTTTAAGAGGGTTATCTTCCAGTTCTTTATAGCTCTTACTAAAGTTACGACCCAGCAGCATAGAAGGATCATAAGTAGGAGATGTAACCAAGCATAATATCTCTCCTGTCGAAGGTTCGATCATAACAACACATCCAACTTTGTTTTGAAGAAGATACTCTCCATATGCTTGTAGATCTATATCTACAGAAAGTGTTAGATTTTTTCCCGATACGGGTGATTTGTCAAACTTTCCATTTTCATATCGCCCTTGAATACGTCCATGAGCGTCTCTTAATAAAACCTCAATACCTTTTTCTCCCCTAAGATAGTTTTCATAAGATGCTTCAAGCCCGGATTTTCCACCATAATCACCTCTTACATAGTAAGGATCATTCTCCAGTTGACTTCTGCTTACTTCTGCTACGTACCCCAGCAACAAACCTGCATTATGATAGTTATACTGCCGCAATGTCCTATTCTGAATAAAGAAACCGGGAAATTTATACAATTTCTCTTGTAATAAACCACTCTCTTGAGTTGTAAGTTGAGTCATAAACGTTTGCATTGTATATGACGAATATCCGGGATTCAAACGACGATCTTTTATGTCGTTCATGCGTTTATCAAACTGCTCCCTGGTTATATTCAATGACTTACAAAAATCTACGGTATCAAAAGGCTGTACCTCACGCGGTATGTATACTATATCATATGTAGGCTGGTTATATACAAGTATCCGATCTTTTCTATCAGAAATGACTCCTCTTGCCGGATATAATGTCCTGTTGAAGAATGCATTTCCATCTGCAAAATCCTTATATTCAGGATTAAGCACTTGTAAATTAAAAAGCTGAATTATATATATAAGAATTATGCCACAGGCTATTCCGCCCAGTACATATTTTCTTTTAGATAGGTCTAAGATGTTTTTTGCCATGAGTTTTTCTTCTTAAAAGATAAACCTTCAAATGCAAACACCAATAATGATGTTAGTAAAGTAGACAAAAGAATTCGTTGCAAAAGTATTTCCAAATTGAAATATGAAAAAGATTCAATTGAGATTAGTACAATATGGTGAATCAGTGTCAAAAATATAGCATATCTTATAAATGCACCTCCTAATAAAGACAATCTCGGGGTTTGCTCATCATAATCGTCAACCATAAAAAACAACTTCTGCACAGGCCAGCGAACAAGCCCCACAAAAGTAGAAGCTGCAGCGTTTATTCCCGGCGTATTACAGAAAAGATCAATAACAAATCCGATTAAGAAGCTTAAAAAGATAACTAAACTTTTATTAGAGCGGATAGGCAATTTTATTATAAAATATACATACGCAAAAGGGACTCCATATCCAAGAAATGAAATCCGATTTAGTACCAATACTTGTAATAATACAAGCAGTACAAACATTATTATATACTTTATATTACTGCTCTTGAACATTTTTTATTTTTTGCTCCAATTCTTTTCTCTCATCATCTTTTCCACTCAGTAAAAGAACTCTTTTCAATGATCCAAAATCTGTTGATAATTTGATCTTTAAAGAATAGAAATTATCATTCGTGCCGCTTTTATAGTCTTCAATTACACCTACAAATATACCCTCGGGGAAGATATCAGAGAAACCACTCGTTACAATAGTATCACCTTTCTCTACCTTCTCATATTTAGGATATTCAGTAAGGCTTGCGTATCGAGGGTCTCCACCTTCCCAAACTAAAGTCCCTGCTGTATTAGAGTTTAATATCTTGCAACTAAATCTACTATGAGGATTTAATACTGGCTGAACTACAGCGTAATTTAAAGTAGCATCCCTAACAACACCTACTATACCTTGTTGAGAAACTACCCCCATATCAGTCTGAACTCCATCTTTCTTCCCTTTATTGATTATAATAAAGTTATAAATCTGTGATATAGTGTTATTTTCTACACGAGCTATAATATGCGGCTCTTTTTGTCTAGTGCCCAGAGAGTCGGTAATAAATGCATTTGTCTTTAAGGAATCATTCTCAAGATCATAAATATAGTCCTTCAATTCTGCAATTTGAGACTGTAAATCTGCATTTTTCAGTAATAACTCCTCATTCTCCGACCTTAATCCAAAATAAGACAGCACGTTTCCTGAAATAGTATAAACTCTTCCAGTAAATTCGTTGGAAGAGTTAAAAAATATACTCTTTTGATAAGAGTTGCTACTGAATATAAAATAAAAACAGATTATTTCAAGGAAAATAAACACAAACCAATGGCTATTTTTTCTTAAAAAATTGATTAGGTTATGCATTCTCTGTAATTATCTATATTAAAATAGTTATGATTCGCGATTTGTTCAGAAATCACTTCTCTTTTTATCTCATCAAGAAGTTAAACTTCTCTATATTCTTTAGGGCTATACCAGTACCTTTGGCAACAGCATGTAACGGATCTTCTGCTACATGGAATGCGATACCGATTCTATCAGAGAAACGTTTGCTCAAACCTCTCAGCAATGCGCCACCACCTGTAAGGTATATACCATTGCGAACAATATCAGCATACAACTCAGGAGGTGTTTGTTCTAAAGCACTTAGGATAGCCGAATCCATTTTAGAAATAGATTTATCGAGACAGTGAGCCATTTCCTGATATGATACAGGAATATCCATAGGCAAAGATGTCATTCTGTTTGGACCATGAACGATAAAGTCTTCAGGCACATCCTCGTCAGGTAATTCTGTTAAAGCAGCACCAACTGCTATTTTAATATTTTCTGCTGTGCGCTCTCCTACTTTAATATTATGTTGACGTCCCATATACTCCTGAATATCTTCAGTAAGATCATCACCTGCAATCTTTATTGATTTATTTGACACAATACCTCCAAGAGAAATTACAGCAATTTCTGTTGTACCACCGCCTATATCAACGATCATGTTTCCTTCCGGTGCTTCCACATCAAGACCAATACCAAGTGCCGCAGCCATCGGCTCATATATCATATAAACATCACGGCCTCCGGCATGTTCTGCTGAGTCTCTGATCGCACGGGTTTCAACCTCAGTACTTCCTGATGGGATACAAATAACAATTCTTAATGAGGGTGCAAATAAACGTCCTTTGTTATTGAACATTTTTATCAGTCCGCGAATCATTTGTTCCGCAGCCGTAAAGTCAGCAATCACACCATCTTTCAACGGTCTGATTGTTCTTATGTCCTCATGGGTTTTGCCATGCATCTGTCGGGCTTGTTCTCCAACAGCTATGACTTTCCCTGTTTTACGTTCCAAAGCCACTACTGATGGCTGATCGACAACAATTTTGTCGTTATGTATGATGATAGTATTGGCAGTGCCAAGGTCCATCGCAATTTCCTGAGTAAAAGAGAATAATCCCATATTGATGTTATATTTGCTTATTTACAATTACATTTAATGTTTAAAATGACGTACTCCTGTCATAACCATAGATATATTGTGTTCGTTACAATATTCTACTGATAGATTGTCTTTTATAGATCCTCCCGGTTGAACCACAGCTGTGATACCTGTATTTCCTGCGATCTCGACACAGTCTGGAAAAGGGAAAAAGGCATCAGAAGCCATTACAGCACCATCAAGCTTAAAGCCAAAAGCATCGGCCTTTTCTATAGCTTGCTTGAGAGCGTCAACACGAGATGTTTGTCCTGTACCACCTGCACAAAGTTGCTTATTTTTAACGAGAATAATAGCATTCGACTTCGTATGTTTTACAAGTTTATTCGCAAATAGCAAATCTTCAGCTTCGGTTCCTTGTAAAGGTCTGTTTGTAACAAGTTTCAAATCTGAAGCAGCTTGTATACTAAGGTCTTTATCCTGAACCAAAACACCATTCAGTAATGAACGGAATTGTTTAGTTCCCTCTAAAGGCTGTTTTTGCACCAGAATAATACGATTCTTCTTTTGTTCTAGTATTTCTAAAGCCTCTTTATCATATTCGGGAGCAATTACAATCTCAAAGAAAATAGTATTTATTTCTTCAGCTGCTACCTTATCTATTTTTCTATTACTTATAATAATTCCACCGAAAGCGGAAACAGGATCTCCAGCCAATGCATCTTTCCATGCTTCAACTACTGTTTCTCTCGAAGCGATACCACAAGCATTATTATGTTTCAATATAGCTACAGTGGTTTCGTCAAACTCACTGATCAAACTTATTGAGGCTTCGATATCTAACAAGTTATTATAAGATATTTCACGTCCGTGTAATTGATCGAACATCGCATTGAAATCTCCGTAAAAAGTTCCTTTCTGATGCGGATTTTCTCCATATCTGAGGTGCATTGCATCATCTTCTGCGTAGCGAAATGCCGATCCTTCATAATTATCCATATAATTAAAGATCGCAGTATCGTATGATGATGATACGGAGAACGCTTCTTTTGCAAAGAATTTACGATCTGTAATATCTGATTTTCCACCTTTTTCTTCCAAAAGACTCATTAAAGGAGCATATTGATTCTTTGAAGCTACAATTACTACATCTTTAAAGTTTTTTGCAGCCGCGCGAATCAATGAAATACCGCCAATATCTATTTTTTCAACTATATCTTGTTCTCCTGCTCCTGAGGCAACAGTTTCTTCAAAAGGATATAAATCTACAATAACGAGGTCAATCTCTTGTATGTCGTACGCTTTTATTTGCTTCATATCTTCCGAAAGTTCTCTACGACAGAGTATACCTCCGAATATTTTAGGGTGTAATGTTTTAACTCGTCCACCCAAAATCGAGGGGTATCCTGTTACATCTTCCACTGCATCACAAGCGAAGCCTAGCGACTCTATAAAATTTCGGGTTCCACCTGTCGACACAAAGCGAACTCCCAAACTATCTAACTTTCTCAAAATTTCATCTAAGCCATCTTTATGATAAACTGAGACTAATGCGGTTTTAATTTTTTTCTCTAAAGACATGGTGTGTTAATATCCTTTTTTAGGGATACAAAGTTAAAAAAACTATTAGTATTACTTACCCTTTTTAGTATAATTTTTGAAGAATACATTTTGTTACATAAATCAACAAAAATTCAATATTGCGTTCACATTTTTTATATATTTACAAACAAATCTTAATTTACCTACTTAGCTTGTTAATCATGAAATTTGTCGCAATTGTAATCTTATATATAATACCTCTTTTTGCTGTATCTCAAGATTTCAGAAGTGAATATATAAAGTATAAAAGTTATAACCAAATCAAAGGTGACAAATTGATAAGAACAGATTCTGTTATATTACAGATTAATGAACGAATGGGCGATCATGATGCCGAGATACTTATCAACTATAGCAAAGGCGATAAAGTTTCTGTGGGAGATGCCTGGATAGAAGATATGCAGGGCAATATTGTAAGAAAATTAAAGAATAAAGAAATAACAGACAGAAGCTCTATTTCAAATATCTCTTTATACGAAGATGATTTTGTTAAAACTTTTGAACTGAAACACAATCAATATCCTTACAGAATTGTCTATTCGTTCAGAGTAATTTATTCTAAATTTCTTAGTCTTGCCTCTCTCAATTATACAAATTCACGGACACCTATAATCTCAGGAGAACTTGTCGCTGAAGCACCAATAGATCTGCCTATTACATTTAAACAAAGAAACACTGATCCTCCGGTTATAGATACTATAAACAATAATATCAGATATGTTTGGAAATATAATTATAGACCTCTTAAAACAAAAGAACTAAACGCTTCACCAAACAATACCGAAGCTCCCATAATACACGCTGCTCCTATCAATTTCAAATATGGAGTAGAGGGCAACAATGAGAATTGGAAATCATTTGGAAAGTGGGTATACAGATTAAATAGAGGCAGAGATATCCTACCCGCATCAGAGCAAGCAAAGATAAACTCGTTACTGTCAGGCGTAACAGATGATAAAGAAAAGGCAAAAATCTTATATCAATATCTACAGGATTATACTCGCTACATAAACGTTAGCATCAATATAGGAGGAATGCAAACATATCCGGCCAGTTATGTTTGTACCAACAAATATGGAGATTGTAAAGCTCTCACCAACTACATGCAGGCAATGCTCAAATATGCAGGAATAAAATCATATTACACATTAATATTTGCAGGAGGACAAATAGTTGACGTAGATACGACTTTCCCTTCTCAGGTATTCAATCATGCTATTCTTACAATTCCTTTCGAAAAAGATACGGTTTACCTTGAGTGTACTTCAAAAAATACGCCATTCGGATACATGGGGACATTTACTCAAGCTCGTAAAGCTTTACTTATTGATGAAAATAACAGCCATTTTGTAAACATTCCACCCTTAAACCCAAACGATATATTATGCAGCCGTTCGATTCTTGTTGATCTCAAAACGTCTAACATAAAACTTACATCAACAGCTAGAGGCGACAATTATGAAAGTTTAATCTATCTGGCTTCCGATATTAATAAAAATACGATTGATAAATATATACGAAATACTATTTTGACAGGCTCATACGATCTTATTAATTTCAATTTAGAGAAGGCTGCTTATGACAATCCTTCTATAAAGCTGAATGCTGAGTGTCTGTTTCATAATTTATTGAAAAAATATGGGGACAACTTAGTTATTGAGCCTTTTTCTATAGAGATACCTACCTACGAGACACCTGATACACGAAAAAGTGATCTCCAAATAGATTATCCAAGTTTTTATAAAGATACTATTTGCTATTCCTTACCTGACGACAAAAAAGTAAAATTGCCGGAAGATATAAATATGGAATCTGATTATGGAAAATACTCTATAAGTTATAAGCAAAAAAACAATGAAGTTTATATATATAAATCGATACTGATTTCATCGGGGAGATACAACCTTATTGAATATAAAGAATTCTATGATTTTATAACGACTGTAAAGAATAATGAACTAAAAAAAATATACCTACAGTACATATGAAAAAGACAATTACAGCTTCTATCCTATTTATAATATCTATTATAAGTGGATACTCTCAGGTCAATTATTCGCAAGAATTCGGCAAAGTCACACAGTATGAAATGTCAATGTCACAATATGAGCAAGACAAAGATGCCGAAGCTGTGGTGATATACGACTTGGGTGATTATTATTTTAGACCAGACGAAACTCGAGGCTTTTTGTTATCGATGGAACGTAAAGTAAAAATTAAAATACTGAAACAAGCAGGCACAAAATACGCCAACTTCGAAATACCTTACTATTCAGAGAATAGAGAATGGGAGTCTATCGAAAAAATAGAAGCCATAACATACAACATGGAAGGAGGACAATTAACAAAAACAATTCTCGATCCTAAAAACATATACGAAGAAAAGGTTAGCAATAATCTGAGTATAAAAAAGGTCGCATTAGCTGATGTCCGCGAAGGTTCGGTAATCGAATACAAATATCTAATTACGACTCCTTACTTTTTTAACATGAGAAAATGGGATTTTCAAAAGAAAATACCTGTTGTTTATAGCAAATTAAAATATAAAGCTATACCATACTATGAGTATACATATATACTAAGAAGTATAAATAAATTTGACGAGTATAAAGCAACACCACTAAATGACGAAATTCGCTTTGGTCATTTAGTTTATAAAGAAATGCAATATGAGTTTGGATTAAAAAACCTTCCCGCATTTAAAGACGAAGAGTACATTACTTCCGAACAGGATTATTTGATAAGTCTTTACTTCCAGCTATCTAAAATATATTATCCAAGAGGAGGCAGCAAAGAAATCATGACTACCTGGCCTGCTATGTGTGATGATTTCTTGAAAGATAATGATTTCGGAAAGTACATAAAGAATAGTGAAAAAGAAGGAAAAAAAATACTGCCCACTTTAGATATCGCAAGTAAAACACCTCTGGAACAAGTGGAGGCTATAACTAAATATGTAAAAGAAAGATATAATTGGAATGGAAACTATGGTAAACTCAGTGAATATAGTGTTTCCGATTTTATAAAAAAACAAACGGGGAATGTTGCCAATATAAACCTATTCCTAACCGGGCTACTCCGTTCTGCGGGACTAGAAGCATATCCTATAATATTAAGTACAAGAAAGAACGGATCGATAAGCTTATCTCATCCTTTTCAACAGTTCTTTAATTATACAATAGTCCTAGTGAGAATTGGAGAAAAAATATATTATCTCGACGCCACCGAACCGTTACTTTACTATAGTGATCTTCCTGAACGCTGCCTCAATGTAAATGGGCTTGTAGTAAAACCTAAATCTGAAGAATGGGTTAGTATCCGACAAAAAGAACTTTCCATTTCACAGAAGAATTTTATTCTAGATATTATTCCGGAAGAAAGTAAAATGAACGTAAAAGCCAGATTTGCCGGGAGAGGACAAAAAGCATATAATTATCGTTCAACATATCTAGGAAAAATAGAAAATTTGCAAAAAGAATTGAAAAGTAATAACAATATTGATGTAAAAGGCAATATCAATATAGATGAAAATGATGACTTAGACAAACCTTTTGTTTTCTCTTTCGCATTTGATGCTTCTGTCGAAAATTTATCGGATAAATTATTTATTCATCCATTTTGCAACTTATCCATCAGCGATAACCCTTTTAAGCAAACCAAGCGGACATTACCTGTAGATATGATATACATGCAAAGTGATTTTTATCGATCTGAAATAAATATTCCTGAAGGGTATAAGATTAATTATTTACCATCACCTTATATTGTAGATGACAACCTGGTCTCAATACAATATACAGTACAAAAAGACAATAATAAAATAATAATAAACGCAGGTTATACTCTTAAACAGAATATATATCAACCTCAAAACTATATTAGCCTGAAAATGTCTTTTTCTGAGGCAATAAAAAGGTTTTCTGAGATGGTTATTCTTGAGAAAGAGTAACTCTTCAGAGTATATATAAAACGAATAATATAAGATCTATTTTTAATAAGGGAGCAGAAGGAGTTAATCTTTCTGCTCCTTTATTTTTAATACTATATGAACGTATCAATTACGCTAATACTAGATAATCATCATTGTACACAATTGAATCAGACACCATAGAAAAAAAACAATAACAATCTATAAACCAGTAACATAAACCACAAAGAAAAAGATGTATGATACTAATAAATAATATTTATATATAAACAATTCAAAAAGATACAATAAAGTCCTATTTTTTTTATTCTTTTGTTGCTGTTTTTAAATAAGAAGTATAAAAGGGTTAGTTTTTTATCGGAAAGTGAATCTTAATAATGTATATTAAGAGATTATGTATGTGTGCATAGTAATACCCTTTCCCTCAATATGGTATAGTGAATTATAGGTAAACCTTATTAAAGCTGGAGGCATCTCTTATTTGGCTTTTTTAGGGTATATCTCGACCAATTATGAGTAATAACAAGCTCATATTCTTAAACTGTATCAACAAAGTAGCCATTATCTGGTAAAAAACAATCAGAAGAAATCATCACTTTCTATCTATTATCTTCCTTCTATAATTATTAATATTATAAAAACAAAGAAATCCTTATTTTTTTCAAAGTCAATATTTGCATCATAAACCCCATAAAACAACGATTAATGCATTTTTAACAATATAAATAGATTAAATACGAATTCGGATTATATAAATAATACAATATGGTTTTAAATTTAAGAATAATAGGATTTTAGAAAAAAACATGTGTATAATACTCAAAAAATGAAACTACACATCATTAAGCAATCTGTATTTTTGCAATTAAACAAAAGAATACACTTTAATTAGTCACAAACATTTAAGTCTTAACTCAACTTAGGCATTGAGATTATAAAAACACACTTTTTTCTTTTGATAAAATACTAAATACTAATATTATAGAGGAAATAAAATGAATAATTTAGATTTTAATAATGTGAGGGAGACAAAAATAGATAACACAGTTCATAAAAAACTAATTAATGCCATCAGAACAGTAATTGTAGAAAAAGAAACACTAACTAAATCAGACAAAGAAAAAGTAGCTTCAGTTCTTGCAGACATCCTCTGCCTTGGTAAAGAGTCGGTTTATAGAAGACTTAGAGGAGAGGTTCGCTTTTCTTTTGACGAAGTTGCATTGATTGCCAAGACTTTATCATTTTCGGTTGATAATATTATTGGGTCCCAAATAAATGAGAAAGCTATTTTTGAGATTAATTTAATAGATGCAAACCAGATAAACAGTGCATATACCAAAACATTGGAGAATGATATCAAAATCATCAAAAATATAAACAAAACCAAAGATTCAGTGTTAAAGTGTGCTTTTAGTAACCTACCTTATCTGTTTTATTTACATCATCAAAACTTATCAAAGCTCAGGCTTTTTAAATACGCTTATCAAATTAAGAAAAGTCAACCTCTACCATTCAAAGACTTTATTATTGATAAAGAGGTTTTTAACACTCAAAAAATATTAACTTCGGAACTAAAAAAAATAAGACATTCCAGCGTCATCATCAGTCATGATATATTCTCGTCTATTATTAGAGAAATCAATTATTTCTACAATCTCAATTTACTAGATGAACATGATTTAATCTCTTTAAAAGATGAATTAAACGATTTGTTAAACGAATTATATACATATACTGTATCAGGACAATATGCAAACGAAGCAGACCTATTCCTTTATTTATCGAATGTAGATATTGAATCATCGTATGTATTACTTGAAGGTAATGGTATCTCTCTGGCACATCTCGCTATTTATGGAATCAGTGGTATGAATTCTCAGAATAAAAACATTAGAAATGTTCATAATGAATGGATTGAATCATTAAAAAGATACTCTACCCTTATTACTTTTGGCGGAGAAATTCAAAGACACAATTTTTTTAAGGAACAAAAAAATATTATTAATACTATACATCCTTAATTCTACATTTTGTATATACAAAACACGAAAAGAAAATCAGATACAATTTAAAATTGACAATATACACCTTGCACAGTATTTATAAATAATAGTGTAAGGTGTTTTTCATTTACACATATCAATACTAAGTAACCGCCATCCAGCTAACCAACTAACATATAAGAATTAACTCTAAAAAAATAGTAGAAAAGCCTCTAAAATAATTAGAGGTAATTTGACTTTGTGACATTTTTTCTTCAGCAAAATAAGTTTTCACTTTATCTGAACTATTTATAAAATAAATTAAAATACATATATGTATTAAAGAATCATAAAATGCATTTACATATTAATTAAATAAATAAAACAACAATTTCTGCATTTTAACCATTACCACATATCACATTATACTATAATATTATGAAAATACATGGAAATTAGAAACTAAAAACTGCAATATTCTACAAAAATGCACATATAATAAAGTTATATAAATAGATATTTGTACAAAGCAAAATAACATAAACAGCCTTTTAATTATTTAATTTTCAATAAAGATTTTCTAAATTTTATGAAATAAAAATAAATAGTGGCTACATATAATAGAATAAAAGATTACAAATATGCGCAAATTTTATATTAAACGCGGTTTAGATACAAACTGTAGAGATAAATGTTGCTATAACAGTAAAGAAATAGAGTTAATCGATTTCATTTTTTATAAAATTACAGGAAATGCCTTTCGAATTTATTAACAAAACACTGGTCATTATATATATCAAGAAAATGAATATTTATCAACAATTAAGAAGTGCCTGTTTAGCCTTTTTGATTTTTTTTAGCTTTTCTACTGTTGTAAAAAGTCAGGAAATAGCTATAAAAACAAATCTAGCTTATTGGGCAACCACAACGCCTAACTTAGGGATAGAAGTTGGTTTAAGTAAAAAGAGTACGCTAGAAATTGGCGGAGGATTAAATGTATTCTCTTTTTCCGATAATAAGAATTTTAAGCATTGGCTTGTTCAACCCGAATACCGTTGGTGGTTTTGTGAATCATTTAACGGACATTTCTTAGGAATACACGCACATGCTTCTCAATTCAATGTGGGAGGCTGGGATATTCCTATCGGACGTTTAGATGTCCTTAAAGATAAAAGGTATGAAGGTTATCTATACGGAGGCGGTATAAGTTATGGTTATCAATGGGTAATCAGTAACCGTTGGAATTTTGAATTCAATATCGGAGCCGGTTATGCTCGTATTCATTATGATGAGTATCCATGCGAAGAATGCGGTACAAAGTTAGATGAAGGAAATTATAATTATTGGGGAGTAACCAAGCTAGGCCTATCTTTTATTTATTTCTTAAAATAAAGATTCATGAAAAGAACTATAATCTTAAAAATATATTTGTTTGTATCGTTGGCAGGATTTATAATACCTGTACACTCACAAGCGCAATCCGAGCAAGTTAAAGTATCTGGAGAGCACTTTATTAAACAAGATAATAAAGTTGCCATTAAAATGGATGTCATTCTGGATGAAATACATGTAAATAGAAATGACATGGTTATTTTAACTCCAATACTTAAGTCTAATCAAAACAAACTGGATAGTCTAAGCCTCCCTCCTGTCGTTGTAACAGGGAGCTTACGAAATAAAATATTGAATCGTAACAGCGCATTCGGAAAAGATCTTCCTTTTAGTACTGAGCCTAATGCTATAATAAAAAGAAATAACAACACAGCTCAATCCGTAGACTATAATGTATCTGTACCTTACAGAGCATGGATGGACGATGCTTCCATATCTATGTTGAGAACAATCTCTGGTTGTGCAAATTGTTATACCGTATCAGACGATCAGCTAATAGCGCAAAACATACTACCAAAAAGAGATCTAGCATCTTATCAACTCTCATTTATTGTGCCTGAAGTAGAGGTAAAAGCTCGAAAAGACCGACATACTGCAACATTTAATTATATTGTCGATCGTTATGAGCTACTTCGTGATTTCGGAAACAATCAGAGTGAGTTCGATCAAGTAGACAGAGTTATTGGCGAAATACAAAACAATAATGATCTACAGATAACTGAATTTAGTATCGCAGGATACGCTTCTCCCGAAGGCGGATTTGAGCATAACAAAGTACTATCAGAAAACAGGGCTAATTCTTTTGCCGACTATCTTGTTACAAAATTTGGCATCACCCGCAATAAATTTACTGTAGAGGGCTTTGGTGAAGATTGGGCAGGGTTGAAAAATGCTGTTTCTGCATCTAATTTATCTAATAAACAAGCTATTTTAGACATAATAGATAAGACCTCGAACCCTGATGCTCGCGATGCAAAACTAAAGAGGTTATCGAATGGAGAAACCTACCGTACATTATTGAACGAATATTATCCTCCATTACGCCGTACAGAATATGCTATTGCTTATGTTGTTCGTCCATTTAATGTTGAAGAAGCCAGACAGATTATTAAAACAAATCCAAAACTACTTAGTTTGAATGAAATGTATCTGGTAGCCCATAGCTATCCAACTAGTAGCAAAGAATTTAGAGAAGTGTTTGATATTGCAGTAAGATTGTATCCTGAAAGTGATATCGCTATAATGAACTCTGCCGCTGCAGATATTGAAGGTAAAAATCTAGATGCTGCGATTGACCGTCTAAATAAAATAGAACGTAATCCTAAAGCTTGGAATAACCTTGGTGTAGCCTATATATTAAAAGGAAATACAGAGAAAGCTTTAGATTATTTTGCGAAAGCAGCCGATAGTGGCAGCGTCGATGGAAAGAAAAATCTTGAAACACTACAAAAAGCAACCAATATAAAATAAATATAAGCAAAATATTTAATTGTAAAATTTCAGAAAGTAAAACATGACGTAATAATTTAAAAAGAATGAAAAAAGCAAAACTATTCTTAATAGCTGTACTAGTCCTAGGGCTTGCTTTTACAGCCTGTAGCGATGATAATAATTTAAATTCACCTACTGAACAAGAGGCTACTACAAATGTTAGTATCACTCTTAGTATGTCTTCGAACACAAGAAAAAGTTTACCGGACGACTATCGTTTGATTGGAGAATGGGCGGGAAGAGATGACATTACCAAAGTGGCTATTTATCTTATTGACGGTGCTTCCGTAACTGCTCAATCTTTTAATGTAGGAACGGATTATAAAAAAGAAGTAATAAGTGGGCAGGTGACTCTAGTTCCTCAAGAATCGGCCGCCATTAAAACAACTGCCGGAGTTAAAAAGGTTTATGTATTAATAAATGGAACGACAGAGGTTGAAAATGCTTTGGCTAAAACACCTGTTGCTGAATTCGAGAATGCATATGCTCAAGCTGCTTTGTATATAGCTAATTCGGGTACAAGTACAACTGTAAGTACTTCTGCCGAAAAATTAGCTATAAAAAATGGAACAACAGACGAGAAAATTCTAATGACTTGTGTTGAACCTAAAACAATTGATGTCGTAAATAATGTGTCTGCTGCTGAAACTACTGCCACTGCATCTCCTAAAAACCGTGTTAGTCTAGTTGTAGAAAGAACTGTTGGACGTGTTATGGTATCCACAGAAGGACTAACTTATGATGTTCCTGCAGGAAACGGTTCTACCATCTTAGGTACAATTTCTGAAATCAAATGGGTATTGGCACAAGGAGAAAGCTCTCTTTATCTTCAACGTAAAGCTGATTTCGCAACACCTAATTTTGGATGGGTACCAACTACCGATGCTCAATATTGGGGTACCGAAATTACAGGTTCCAGTTCGAAATATGATTACTCAGGTTTATTCGAAGAATATGATCCAACAACTCAGTTTGGAGGAACTAATGTTGCTACTATGAGTGACTATGCAACAAATCCATCATCGGCTATAACTGATGAATTAGAAGCTAGCTTATCCGGTAAATTTATCCTGCCAAACACTCACGCCTATGGAGCCGGAAATGAATCCGGTTACAAGAAGGGTAACACTGCATATGTTCTTATCAGAGCTAAATTCACTCCTTCTGCTGCGGCTTTTGCTGACGGAGAAACTTATACAGCAGGTGATGACTTCTTCGTAGGAGCGAATGGTAAATTTTATGTGAGCGCTGCAAATGCAGTAACACCAAGCAAAGGTGGTGTAACCGGACAAACTGTAGCAAGATATGTAAAAGGTAAAGTATTGTATTATGCATGGGTTAATCCTGATAATATTCCTACATGGTATAATTCTCCGGTTGTAAGAAATAATGTATATCATATCCATATTACAGGATTTAAAAATTTAGGAACTAACTGGAATCCATTGTTCCCTGAAGATCCCAATAATCCAAAAGGAGAACCGGTAGATCCATCAAATCCGAATGGTCCTAAAAAACCATTGAATCCCGATCCTAGGCCAAACGTACCAGGTGTAGAGGAACCGGAAAATCCAGTAGATCCAACAGATCCGTTGACTACTCCTGAAACATGGATGAGTGTAGATGTTACAGTATTGCCTTGGCAACTTCATTCTTACAGTATTGATCTGGGAATCTGATTTATAGAAAATTTATAATTCTAATTATATCTGGGGGAAGTAAGGATTCCTTTTTCCCCCAGTCTTTTAAAACATCAATTATATACAAAATGCAACAAATGAAGAATTTGCGAATTAAGATATTGATGACCGCGTTAACATTAAGCGCAATTTTTTGGGGGTGTGATTCTCTTATTTATGACGACTTAGAAGACTGTCCCCAAGGTGTATATGTGAAGTTTTTTTCAATGACACCTTGTGCTGTAGATTCAACGTTCATAGGTGAAGCATCATCACTCACAGTGTTTGCGTTTGATGAAGAGGGTAAACTTGTAACTTCAGTGAGCAAGCAGAATGTAACTCTTAACCGCGATTTTGAAGTGCTTGTTCCTGTTTCGAACGGAAACTTCTCATTTATTGCATGGACAGGAGTAAACGAAAACTTTACAAGAAGCACTTTCTCTTCAGGCATTACAACAAAAAAAGATGTAATGTTAGCTATTAAGTCATCAGAAAGTAGAGCGGCTAGTTTAGGCAATACTGAACGCATTTGGCAAGGTGAAAGCCCAACGGTATTTTTGCCCGATCCTGAAAAAAGTGGATCACTATATAAGCATACTAAAATCAATTTGCGCGAGTTAACCAATCGTGTTAAAGTGATTGTCGAATTTGATTCAACAATCACAGAGTTAAAGCCTCAAGATTTAGCTGTGGCTGTATCATCGGCTAATGGAACTATAAATATAGATGGTTCTATGCCATATAATTCCCCTGTAATATATTATCCTCAACAAAATACTGTTTACACAGATAATAGTGTAACATGGAATTTCTCTATTTTAGAGCTTGTTACCGGATATCATAATAATTTGACTATCAATTATCCCAAAACAGGTCAGCAAGTATTTAATGGAGACCTTATAG
The DNA here is from genome assembly GCF_004569505.1 of Dysgonomonas mossii. NCBI lineage: Bacteria > Pseudomonadati > Bacteroidota > Bacteroidia > Bacteroidales > Dysgonomonadaceae > Dysgonomonas > Dysgonomonas mossii. The sequence continues at coordinate 155,787 of NZ_SPPK01000004.1, read as the reverse complement.
GTAGTATTTTGATGAATACTATTAATGGAGGAATTAATTTGAATTGTGAAAACGATTTTACAATAAAATTTGTACTTAAAGATTACTGTGCAGAGTGCGGGACAAATTTCAGTTGCGCAATCTATGTAAACAACTGGCTTGTACATAGCTATAGCACAGATTTATAATTATAAAGCATTCTTTGCTTTAATAATCTATATGATTATGACAAGATTATACTTAATATATATATCGCTTTTAGGACTTTCATTATCATTTGCAGGTTGTGATTCTCTAATTTATGATGATCAAAAGAACCCGCAATCCGAGCCGGTAGTTTATCTCTCGGTAACTAAAGCCCAGGCAGAAGGATTAGAGACTTTGAATGCAGATGATGTAGAGTATGAAGACCGGGTTCATGACTTGGCTATGCTGGTCTTCGATTCATCTAGCGGTACAAAGGTGGGTGAATACTTTGATGAAAATATTCCTATTTCAGAAAAAGACAAGTCTTTTATTGTACAACTGAATCCGGGGCCCGGTCAACGTGATTTTTATTTTGTAGCTAATATGCCCATAGCAGCCTTAAAAAGCATAACCACGCGGTCTGCTATGGAATCATATATGAATACCTTTAGAGATTTAGACACAGACTTATATCTAAATGCTACTGAAACAAAAGGGTTCCCAATGTCTCGAATATACAAGAATCAGACCATTACTCAAGGCGGAAATATTTACTCACCCCTACCCTTTCGTCCTAATGGCGAAGACAGAGTAAAACTTATTCGAGTACTAGCAAGACTAGAGGTAAAAATAGACGGTTCTACAACTAATTTGGGCGTAAAAAGCATATATTATAAAAATGCTTACCGACAATTTAGTCTACAATCTCCGTTAACACCAATCGTACCGATTTATTACGAAGATAAACCTTTAAAAAAGGTAGATAATTCGTTTATATATTACATGCCGGAGGCTCTGATGTCAGCTCCTAGCTGGTCTGCAAGTTCTCATAAGCCTGTCAATTACTTTGTTATTGAAACATTGAACGGTACGTTATACGAAATTCCGATCATAACATATGACGGTACCATAGCTGAGAGCGATTATTTGTCTTTTGCCACAGGAAATCAAACAGAAAAACCAGATTATAATATTTACCGTAATCATCATTATTTTTTTAGTATAAAAAAATTACAAACAATCGAGATCATTTATAGTATAGATCCATGGAAGATCAAGCAGAGCGCAACTTATATGGGATATGGCTACAATGTAGGAATTGATGAGGACGGAAAAATAACAATAAGCAATACAATAGAAGCTTGTGCTCCGCATGACATTGTGCTGAAGACAGTCGCACCATTCAAATTTTCTGATAATACGACCGAAAAATCGTTTAATAATTTTGATCCTACTGCATCTGTAGGATATACCCTAAGCACTATTCCTAGCGTGGGAGATGGATCATACCTTCAGGTGTATTACAACGATGCATTGGTAAAAACTTTTAGCAAATAAAAGATAAAGACTATGAAAAAAATAATATATGTAACATTCTTTCTGAGCCTTTTCTTTGTTGCTTGTTCAAATGAAGAGACGCCGGAACCAGGATTCGATAACAATAATATAGAATTGTCTTTAAGTGTAAATAATTACATTAAAAATATAACGAAAGCCGAAAGTGATGGAACGGAAGAAGAGCAGACTGTAAATGATTTATATGTATTCCTTTTCCCGACTACAAGTTCTCAGACGTTAATTAAATATTATATTTCAGGAGTAACATTTACCGGAGGGTCTTGGAATAGTAGCACAAAGAAAGTCTCATTGAATCTCACACAGGCTGAGGCTGGTAATAGAAATGTATATATAGTAGCAAATTGCTCTACAATTAAAACAAGCCTTGATGGAGTATCAGCTATAGAAGACCTACAAGCTATTTGGCAAACAGTAAATAACCCATGGTCTGCGAACATTACAACCCCATTGTTAATGTCCGGAAATAAGACTCATGATTTCAATACGAACTATCAACTCAATAATGTATCATTAGTTAGGGCCCTAGCAAAAGTTCAACTGAATGTAAAACTTTCTGCGCAGCATTATAGTACTCCTGTAGTAGACAGCAAAGCTCAATATAGTTACAAATACATTGATTTCGATAAAAATACGTATGTATTTAAACCATCTACAAAAACAGATAATCTTGTAAGCTCCAATGACTGGACAGCTTGGAGTGCAACTGGCTCAGTTTCATCCTATACTTTAGATCAAGGAAATGTTACAAACTTGACATTAATCACTTATATAAATGAAAGAGATAATGCAAGTAGTGCCATAGAGATAAAATTACCATATCAGGCTACGGGTCCATTACCTCCTCCTGAATTTGGTGATGAAACATATAAATTGTTACTGCCATCGAAGATTGAGCGTAATCACTGGTATGTATATGATGTGGAAATTTAAAAATTAATACGAAGGTTTGCAATATAGCCACAAAAGTAAATTAATGATAGATTGGTTAAAAGCTGAATATAAAACATCAGGGATACGATCCAATAAGTCTGTTAATTATTTGAATTATGAATAAAAAATACCATACTCAGGTTTATCCGAATCAAAGTTTGAAAGTTGAAAGATACTTTTTTACTCATCATAAAAGATCAAACCTTTATCTATTATTTCTATTATTGTTTTTTACAATATCTGTATCATATATTCATGCTGAAGGTTCCGGTAACTGGAAAGGCTCTGCAACAGTAAGTCGTCTAAGTTCGTTGTATGTTCCCGGAAATACTGCAGGAAATACAGGCTACGATACTCGCGGAAGCATGATGAGGCCTAGTGCAACTACGAATTATGATACGAATCACCGCTTCTATGTTTATGTAAAAGCGGGTGAAACTGTCTACTTTAGCTTTAAGAGTTCGACCACCAGCAATTTTACTTGGTATTATGATAACTCATCGACAGGATATAATACATTTTTCCCTTCAGGACTTTCAGGTTCAGGACAAACGGCAGTTACAACAGCTAATAGTAATTTACAAGGAAGAACGAGTACCAATACAAGTCTGACACAGGCTCAAGCTTTTCTCGGCCCCTCTGCTTTAACGTCGGGAGGTTATCCTACCACAGGAACCGCAAGTGCTACCAATACGAACGCAGGTGGTCAATTTACAAACAATACCGGTCAGGATAGAGCTTTTTGGGTAGAAATGGCTAGTCCGGGTAACACTGGTTGGGAAATTACCGATTGGGATGTTACGGTTGCCTCCGGAACGACCAAGCGTCCAGGCCGTGTATATTGTAGGTATTGGAGTATTTATAGTGGCCTTCCTACTACAGCCGGTCAAACAAATAGTTCTTCGTTTCACGATGATTTTGGATTCTATGTACCCGTAGATAATACATATTCTGCACAAACAGACGATTATTATATTAAGTATGTCAATTTTGGAAAATCGAATGCGGGTTATGTCGTATTTTTTGCTAATGACTCCGGACCACTAAACGAGAAATTAGGGAATGGAGAACCCAATATTGAAGAAAACCGCAAGTCTATTAAAGGAACATCCAATCGCTATCAATATCCTTTATTTGTTGCAGAACCGGATGAATCTATTTGGAAAACTTCACGAGGTCCGGTTGCAACTACAGACGTAAGATTTGGAAGAAAAGCGGATGCTACAGGTGGAGAAGCATATTTTATCGTATATGTGGATACTCCCGGAATTCTGGATATCCTAGTAGACATTGATGGCTCAGGAAGTTACTCTACTGGTGATGTTCGCCTTTTCAGATACTTTAATGATGCAGGAACCTATGATGTGTATTGGGATGGGAAAGATGATAATGGCAACATTGTTCCGGCAGGGACTGTTATTAAGCTATTCACATCAGCAAATTTCTTTCCGGTCCATTTCCCTGTCTACGATATGGAACAAAGTCTTGGGATAACAATGAAAAACATCAGACCGGTAGATATGAATAAAGCCACGGTTAAACTGTATTGGGATCATAGTAAAGTTTACACAGGGGGTCCCGGTAACAGAAATACCAATTGGTTTACAGTTCCAGCTAATCAATCCGGCACTTTTGCTAATAATAATGTACAATCTCCGGCTATAAATACTACGGGGGCTGATAGCCCTGCGAATATCTGGTGGGCTAGTGGAAATAATGGTATTGGGAATGAAAATACATTTAATGTTTATGCAGGGTCATGGATGGAAACGATGGAGTTGAATTTTACATTCAACTGGGATAAGTCTGATATAGAAGTCGTCAAAACAGTTAGCAACTCTACGCCGGCCATAGGAAGTGAGGTTACTTTCACGATCAAAGTAGCCAACAAAGGTATGATGTATTCTCAGAATATAACGGTAGACGATTTATTACCTTCGGGGTATGAATATGTAAGTCATACAGCCTCTATGGGCTCAACTGTTACACCTTCACCTATAGGAAGTAATGATCCCGAAGTTTGGAATCAACAACAAACGACCTATGATCCAATTATCGGAATATGGACTGTATATGATATACCATATGATGCACTTGATCTAAGCAAAAACGAAAGAGTATTAACTATTAAAGCGAAGGTACTCAAATCGGGTATATATAATAATACAGCAGAAGGATATCCGCAGACAAAAGAATCAGATCCAGATCTAAGCAACAACATTTCAACAGTTACGATAAATCCAACGAATACAACGAATGCTGTTAATGATATTAATGTAACACAAGAAAACAAATCAATCAGCGGAAATCTATTGACCAATGATTTCGATTTGGAAGGACATACCCAGACCGTTACTTCTACAGGTTCTTTCACAACAGTAAACGGTGGAACAATTGCAATAAATGCAAATGGCACTTATACATATACCCCTGCTAATGATTTTATCGGAACCGATTCTTTTACTTATACTGTATGTGATGATGTTCCTGCACCTCTTAAAGCATGTGCAACAGCAACAATTACAATCAATGTTATTCCAGAACGAGACCCATCGATTAATAACAATGTTGTAGCAAATGACGACACAGGTGTTACCGAACAAGATAAGCCTGTATCCGGGAATCTTCTAACGAATGACTTTGACCCTGACGGAGATAATCTAATTATAAATACAACCCCGACAACCCCTCCTTCACATGGTACAGTTACAATATCATCAGACGGAACATACGTCTATACTCCAGATGCTGGCTTTAAAGGTGTAGATACTTTTGTATATGAAGTATGTGATGATGGTGACCCTGCAACATGCGACAGAGCAACAGTAACAATTACTGTATTACCAAAAAGTGATAAGACAAATCATACCTATGCAAATGATGATGCATATTATAGTGAAGTAAATAAAACAGTAAATGGAAACGTATTACTGAATGATTTTGATCCCGAAGGCGATAACCAGATAGTAAACACTACTCCAGTTAATGCTCCGGTTCATGGATCTTTAGTTCTAAATATTGATGGTACGTTTACTTATACTCCAAATAATGGATTTACAGGAACAGACAGTTTCGTATATGAAGTATGCGATAATGGCACTCCCGTAGCTTGTGACAAAGCGACTGTATACATTCACGTAAATCCAGAACCAGTATCTCCAAATACAACTTATGCAATTGATGATATTAATATAACGTATAAGAATACATCTGTTGGTGGTAATGTATTGACCAATGACTTTGATCCGGAAGGAAACTCACAGACTGTGACCAATAATGGATCAATAACTACTACTAAAGGTGGAAACGTTATACTAAATGCTAATGGAAGTTATTTGTATACTCCAAAGAATGATTTCGTAGGAGAAGATAGCTTTACATATACAGTGTGTGACAATGGTGTTCCTCAAGCATGTGACCAAGCGACAGTAACAATCAAAGTAATTCAAAAAGCAGATCCAACAATAAATAATAACATCATAGCGAATGACGACGAGGCCGTTACCAGAAAAAACAGAAGTGTTTCGGGCAATGTACTAACCAATGATTTTGATCCTGATGGTAATAATATGATTGTTAATACAACTCTGATAACTTCTCCTACTAATGGTTCGGTTACAATAGCTGAAGACGGAACATATACATATACTCCTAATACCGATTTTGTAGGTCAAGATTCTTTCGTTTATGAAGTATGTGATAATGGTGATCCTGTAACTTGTGATCAGGCTACAGTGACTATAACAGTAATATCAGACCAAAGTGGTCAAGTAAATTATACTTTTGCACGCGACGATGTTTTCTACATTGATGGGAAAAAAACATTAAACGGGAATGTCCTGGATAATGATTTCGATCCCGAAGGAAATGAACAAGTCGTAAATACAACTCCTGTGAGCAGTACTTCCAATGGTACTCTTACTTTAAATGCAAACGGAACATTTTCTTATGTTGCCAATGACGGATTTAAGGGAACAGACAGTTTTATATATGAAATATGCGATAATGGTACACCTCAGGCATGTGACCGTGCAACTGTTTATATTGTAGTAAATATACGTAATTACTGGCACGGTACAGTTGATACAGATTGGGCAAAAGAAAATAACTGGACAGCCAACTATGTTCCTGTATCGGGAGAAAATATTGAATTTGCAACCGTTTCCAATAACGGATCTTCAGGAAGTGGAAATGGTGCGGGAGCAGCTGTTAATGATCTGTATTTAGATAAAGACCGAATTATTGGAGATCTTACCAATAACTCCGATATGAACCTCGTAGTAACGCCCCAAAATCAATTGACGATAAACGGAACCGTCAATGACAGTAACTCTGATAAAGGGACTATAATCGTAAAAACATCTCCGGATGAAGCTACAGGCACACTTATTTTTACCAATCCAGCAACGAACTTAGCAGTAAATGCTACTGTCGAATTCTATAACAAAGCATACGAATGTTCTACTTGTGGTTACTATAAGAGACAATGGCAATATTTCGGGATACCGGTAAATAGCTCTGAATTTCCTTCTACCGGAGTAGAAACTGTAAACCAATGGGTAGAGCCTTACAGCGGAGACAAATGGCGTCCTGCACCATATAGCCCGGATACTCAATTAAAAGCATTCAAGGGCTATGAAATGACCAATAGTGCTACTTCTTTACCTGACAAAATATATAATTTCACAGGTACACTAAATGTAGGTGATGCGATTGTGCCATTAACAAAAACATCGAATGTGAATTATTCAGGCATGAATTTGATCGGTAACTCATATACAGCAGCAATCCCAATCTCAACAGATGCAATTACTTTTGGCACCGGACTATTGGAAGAAGAAACTGTATACTTATTCAATACCGGAACTCGTGACCAATGGCGTAAGCTAAATGGATCTACTGCTACCGGTATTAGCGGAGGACAATATCAAGCTGTACCATTCAGCTTGGCTGGTCAAGCAACTTTACCTGATAGGATCTTATCGATGCATACATTCATGTTGAACGCTAAAACATCCGGTTCGATAACTTTGAAATACGCTAAATTAGGAAAGAACGAATTGATTAATCAATCAGCATGGCGTTCATTAAAAAGTAGCAATAGCGAAGCTTATCCTCATATTATTATGGATGTAATAGGTGATTCATCGGCCGACCGCGTATGGTTGTTCGAAAATCCGGCAACTACAAACGGATTTGATAATGGTTGGGATGGATACAAGTTACTAGAAAATGGTTTGACTCAGATTTACGTATCAGGTACAAATAAAGAGAAGTTCCAAATAGCAACAGTACCACAAATAACAGGTACAGCTTTTGATGTAAAAACTTCAATAAATGAAAATTATACATTAAACTTATCTGTTACTCCGGATATAGAAAATCGTAAACTATACCTTCGAGATTTAACAACAGGACACATATATCCTATTGTTAATAATGGAGAATATGCGATTAATGGAAAAAGTAGTTTAGATAAAAATCGCTTCGATATTGTTTCCAGTAACTCTGTACTAACTGACGATGATGAAGGTTCAGCATTAATCAATATTACGGTAAATAACAATGTTATCGTAGTGACCAATATGTCTGAAGTCGACTGTCTGGCTATTGTATATGATCTGAACGGTAAAAAAATATTTAGTAAAAACGTTAAGAAATATAGCTCCGAAAGCTTCACTGACGGTTACTTTATTCAAAACAGCATTTATATAGTTAAAGTAGCAGATAATAAACAGACAGTAAAAAAGACTAGCCGGATATTTATGAAATAAAAGCTGGGGTAATAATTCTGATTAAAACGGAAAATAAAGAAAGAGACATTCTTAAAATATACTATCAACCAAGATAGTAGTGTAGTTTTGTAAAAGTTTTTGAGAACCTATGAGTCGTGAGATTCGTAGGTTCTATTTTTATTATTAATAATTAGAGATTCAGTGCTGAGCGATATTTGACCTTTACTTACAAGGTAATTCATCGAATATTTTGTAATATACCATAAGCTCCAATCACTTATTACAAATGACAGAGAAGCTAAATAAAATAAACTTGGATAAGATTCAGTTATTTGTATAGTCTACAAAGAAGAAAGAATGCAGATATTAATTAGGAGCCTTAGAATATAAGTATGCAGCTATAAACATAAATACAATATTAGGTATCCATACAGCCAGCATTGGGGGCATTGTACCTGAAACAGCAAAAGAAGAGCTTACCGTCTGAAACATAATATAGGTTACACTCAACCCTAATCCGATTCCAATATTAAGCCCCATTCCACCCTTCATTTTCCGAGCAGATAATGATGCGCCTATTATGGTGAGTATAAATGCTGAAAATACTGATGCGAATCGCTTATGGAATTCTATTTCGAATTGAGTAATACTTACCCCTCCGACATTAGCCAATCCTTTGGCCTTTTGTCGCTGTATATACGAATACAACTTAGGCGTTGACATTTGCTCAAAGTCATTTACAGACACAAGAAAATCACTCGGTATAACATTCAGTGTGGTATCTATCCGAGTCCCGGTTGTGATTTTTTCTTTCATACCATGAAATTCGCGTATAGAATAATTATTAAGAACCCAGTGATATGCTGTATCATATTCTATTCTGCTTGCAACCAGTCTCGATTTTAGTTCCTTGCCTTCAAATTTATCTAAAGAAAGATTATACCCTAGTCGTGTTTTATTATCAAAACGTTCGATATAAAGAATAACTCCTTTATCTACCTGCATTTGTATACGACTTGCATAATCGACACTTTTATCCTTTATATATTTGTTCTGAAATTTTATACGGGTTTCGTTGGCTGGTGGAATTATAAAACTACTTAGAATGAATGATCCTACTGCGATAATACCTGCAGAAATCATATAGGGCTTCATCAATCGTTTGAAACTCATCCCATTTGATAACATTGCTATGACCTCAGAATTATCAGCAAGTTTGGACGTAAAAAATATTACCGCAATAAACACAAATAAAGCACTGAAAAGATTAGTGTAATACGGTACAAAATTCATGTAGTAGTCGAATATGATCGCTTTTAAGGGAGCATTATTACTTAAAAACTTATCAAGTCGTTCGTTTATATCAAACACTACGGATATAGAAATAATAAGAATAATTGAGAATATGTATGTTCCCAAAAATTTCTTTATTATGTACTTATCAAGTATTGATAGTATTTTCATTCTATTCAGTTAATCACAAACGTCTTGAAACATTCTCAATCATCATTCTTTTCCAGCTCAAAAAATCACCTGCTATTATATGCTGACGGGCTTCTTTGACAAGCCATAAATAAAAAGCCAGATTATGTATAGAAGCGATCTGTAATGCTAGAATTTCATTCGTTATAAATAAGTGACGAAGATATGCTTTTGTGTACAAAGTATCAACAAATGAAGCTCCATTTTCTTCTATTGCAGAAAAATCTTTAGCCCATTTCTGATTTCGCATATTCATAATCCCATTGCGAGTAAATAATTGTCCATTACGTCCATTACGTGTGGGCATTATACAGTCAAACATATCTACTCCACGTTCTATCGCTTCGAGAATATTGGCCGGTGTACCGACCCCCATCAGATAACGAGGTTTATCCTTTGGTAAAATCTCATTTACAACCTCTATCATTTCGTACATCTTCTCTGTAGGCTCTCCAACAGCTAACCCTCCAATAGCATTCCCGTCCGCACCTTTAGAAGCTACATTCTCTGCAGCTCGTCTGCGTAAATCAGGATATACACATCCCTGTACAATAGGAAATAATGCTTGTTTATAACCGTATTCACATTCGGTTTCATTAAAACGTTTTATGCATCTATCAAGCCATCGTTCTGTAAGGTCTAGCGATTTTTTTGCATAAGTATAATCTGCATCGCCAGGTGTACATTCATCGAATGCCATCATTATATCAGCGCCGATAGTACGTTCGATATCCATTACGTATTCAGGAGTAAATACATGTTTAGAACCATCGATATGAGAGCGAAAAATGGCACCTTCTTCAGTAAGCTTTCTATTATGAGCCAAAGAAAAAACCTGAAATCCCCCACTATCGGTCAAAATAGGCTTATTCCAACTATTAAATTTATGTAAGCCTCCTGCTTGTTGTAAAATATCTAACCCCGGACGTAAATACAGATGGTACGTATTCCCTAAAATTATTTGTGCCTGTATATCATTCTCAAGCTCAGTCATATGGACGGCCTTTACAGCACCTTGCGTCCCCACGGGCATAAATATAGGAGTCTCTATTTGTCCATGATCTGTCGTTATCAACCCTGCGCGAGCACTAGACTGATCATCGGTATATTGAAGTTCAAAATCCATTCTATTTTTTTATTCAAATCTGAGATGTTCTGGCTTGTTCTGTATCTTCAGATTCTTCATCTTGAGCCAGATCTTTGAGTTGCACTAAAACTATCGAAGCCTTATTTTTCTTTACTACAGTAAACTGATAGTCCTCGGCTTCAAGCTTGTCGTGAGTATTAGGAATACGACCAAACTTATCTATTAAATAGCCGGCCAATGTATCGTATTGCTTATCTTTATCGATAGGATGTGGTAATTCATCATTAATATCGGATATAGCTGCCGTAGCAATTACAGAATATGTATTATCTCCGGTTTGTTCTACAAAAGGAATTTCATTGTCATACTCATCTTGAATCTCACCTACCAATTCTTCGAGAATATCCTCCATCGTAATTACCCCTTCTACCCCACCATATTCGTTAAGCACCATTGCTATTTGCTGATGCTTTACTTGAAATTCTTTCAGTAATTGACCAATCCTTTTAGTCTCAGGAGTAAATGAAACAGGACGAATAATAGAACGTATATCTACAGTTCCATTTATCCGCATTTTTTTCAATATATCTTTTAGATGAACAACACCAATCGTGTTATCTATATTATCTTCATAACATGGAATGCGGGAATATCCTTCTTCTATTACAAATTCCAGCGTTTTCTCATCATAATCGTTAGCATCAATAGCCACAACTTGAGTACGAGGAACCATTATCTGACGTGCTGTCCGTTCTGAAAAATCAAATGCATTTTGAATAATATCAAATTCGGCACTATCTACATTTCCGCTTTCCTTAGCCTGATCAACAAGATAGCGCAGCTCGTCACTACTATACACTTCTTGCTCCGAAACAGTATGTAGTCCGACTAGTTTCAGTATAAAATTGGCAATACCATTTAGCATCCATATAAATGGGCGACACAGCCAATAAAAAGCATGCAAAGGATATGCTACAGCCAATGTTGTCTGTTCCGAACGCTGTATTGCCAACGATTTAGGAGCTAATTCGCCTAAAACAATGTGGAGTACAGTAATAATAACAAATGCCGTAATAAGAGAAATAGTAGAAAGAATATTCGGTGCAAGTTCCAATCCGAATAGCCCTATTAATTCTTTTATTATTTTAGAAACGACAGGCTCTCCAATCCACCCTAAAGCCAAGCTGGCAATAGTAATACCAAACTGAGTAGCTGCAAGATATGCATCAAGGTGTGAAACTATACGCTTTGACAGGATTGCAGTACGACTACCTGCCTGAGCTTTCAGTTCCAGTTGAGAAGATCTTACTTTGACAATTGCAAATTCGGCTGCAACAAAAAAACCATTAAGAAAAACAAATAAAAGTGTAATTAGTATCGATATGACAATGTCCATATTTTTATATGAATGGTAATAGCTACAAAGATAATATAAATGTATATTTGTTTAACAAAAACGAATAAATCAATATCAATTAGTATTAATAAATTGTTGGAAATATATCATCTATTGATAGGTAAAACTTCAATCCAATAATCATCGGGGTCGTTTATAAAATAAAGTCCCATACTATGATTTTCGTAACAAACACACCCCATCTCTTTGTGATATTCTCTGATTTTATCATAATCACCATCTACTCTTATACATAAGTGGCTTTCATTTTCTCCCAATTCATAAGCTTGAGGATGGTCTCTCAGCCATGTTAATTCTAAAGAAAAAGGGCTAACACCATCTCCCAAATATACAAGAGTAAAAGATCCGTCTGAAGCCTCTTTACGCCTTATTTCGTTCAAGCCCAATGCTTTTTTATAAAAACTGATGCTTTTATCCAAATCTGTTACATTTATATTGAAATGATCAAATCTTCCTTTTATTTCCATAATTCTTTTTCTTTTAATAAGAATACAAATATAATATGAATAAAATAAACGGTTGACTTTATCTCTTGTCTTTTGATAATCTTTTACATATAGATTATTATAAAGATTTGATTTACATACATCTAATTTATTGAAGCACTAAAAATTGAAAACTTTTGAAATAAAATCTTTTTCTTTTTATAAAAAGTACTATCTTTGCACTCGCTTAAAAGCAAAAGGTGAGGTCCCGTAGCTCAGCTGGATAGAGCAACAGCCTTCTAAGCTGTGGGTCAAGCGTTCGAATCGCTTCGGGATCACAATACAGCAATTATAAATAGCTATATATCACAAGATGTATAGCTGTTTTTTTAGAAGACTATAGTGAGTATACACCAGAGATTTATTACAACATTTTATTGCAAACTTTTACGCTTGATTTATTAAACTACCTAAATAGCACAAGCGATACTATATATTGAAGACATAAATAACAAGAGAAAAAGAGATGAGACATGTTCGCAAACAACAAACCAAATTTATTTTGTATCATTAAATAGATCTGTCACAGAAGACATCAACAGTCTAATTATAAATAAGATAAGAATAAACAAAAAAAAATATCTCCTGTTAAGAGATATACTTTAATGTGTAATATGCTGATAACGTGTATTATATATATTCGTGGATCTATCTAAATTAAATTTATGAACATATTGCAGATTATGCCTTTTTCTTTTTTATGTCTTTTAATTACTTAAATTCAATTTATTTTCTAATTTTGTAATTAATTAAATATCTCTTAACAGGAGATATACCCTATACGATAAATTTTTGCCTTTGCTCTATACATTACATTTGTTGATTAAAGAAAAATCAATGAGATAGCAAACTTTAGAAAAATAAATTATAGCATAATGTTTCTTTTCCACTCCAGACATTTACACGAACTATATATATCCATACAAAAGTTTCAATACCCTATAAAACGGGGTAACCACTTGTTTGTCTTTAATTTGTTTGTCTTTAATATTTGTTGTCATCCCATTTATTTTCAACCGCCGCTTGGGAAAGTATTCGGAAGAGAATATAGGGTATTGAAGTTTTTATACGGGATAGAATTATATATGCAAAAAATGAGTGATTAATTATTTCATTATAAAACTAAAACATTTACTAAATGAAACCAACAAACTTCAAACTAAACAGAAGCAAACTGAAAACATTATTCATAGTTATAATGTTAGGAGCTTCTTCCTTATTACGTGGACAGGTAACCATCGGTTCGGGATATGAACCAAATTCAAATGCGTTACTCGATTTACAGGAGAATTCCGACCACAGTTCTACAAAAGGGTTACTGCTACCACGCGTTTCACTTTCATCAACAACATCATTTTCTCCTTTACTAGCGCATGTAGCAGGAATGACTGTGTATAACACCGCTACGATAAACGATGTAACCCCCGGATATTATTATAATGATGGGACTAAATGGATAAAACTTTTTGCGGAAGTTTCAGCAGTTACACCTAAATTCTTTTATATGCCATCTATTGTGCTACCGACAGATACCGCAGACCCATCTTATAACACAGCTACACAAGAGTTTACTGTTGATTTATATACTCTTTACAGAGAACAATTCGAACTGACTAATTCAGCGTCGTCTATCAAGGGTGCGGGTGCAACAACTTTACCTGTGTTAGCTAGTAATGACTTAGAGTATTTCATTCCTTATTATGATAATACGGTTTTCCAGAATATCACATTAAGTAATACAGGGATTTTGAAATACAAACTTTTCGCACAATTTACTTATTCCGAAAAAACGTTTATGAACATTGTTTTTAAGGTTAAATAACAATAGTTTGTACAAAATAAAGATTAGTAAATTATGAAAATATTTTATGCATTAATATTTTGCGTATGCACCATTTCTGCATTTGCGCAAAACAATATAGTAAAGGATGTAAAACAAGAGACTAATGGAAATTATTGGTTTCGTAGTGCCACAATAAATGTTCGTAACTATGAGACTAAAGCTGAAGTATTGACGCATACCTTTAATGACACCACATCTCTAAAAGGGATAAACAAGCTGCCATTTCCCATTCATCCCATATTCTTATCGGTATATATACAATCGGGAAAGCTAGCTGCTTGTACTCTGTGGAACAACCTCGCGGAATATAATGTAATCAATGAGGGAATGTTACTATTGCCAGCTAAAGAATCTGAGAAGGAAATAGATCCAAAACCAGAAGATAATTTTTCTTCTCCATATTCCTTATCTCCTCTGTACACTTTGACTATAGAAGGAAATACTGCAACATTTACTTTTCCAGAGATTTATGGAAATAGTGATTATAACTTCCCATTAGAGGGTACATTGACTATTGTTCTTGTTAAAGACGAATCTTATAAAAATATATTATGACAAAAAGAATTATTTATATATTCTCTTGTTTGTGTATAAGTTTACTTAGCTCGTCACAAATTGGAGCACAGACTTGTAGTCCCAACTTCACTGTAAGTACCCAAATAAAGAATTCTACCTGCTTGTCGAATGGAGAAATAACCGTAACATTGGGTGGAGATACCACAAATATTTTTAATGTGCAATACGGACTTAGTTCAGAGGGCGGTTTTTCTATAAATCCTCAAAGTGATCATGTGTTGCGAAATATACCTCCCGGTACATATCAACTGACTGTTCGAGCTTTTTGTAAAATAGACAGTGAGTATAGTACGGTTAAAAATCTCTCAAATCTGGTTGTAGGAGGTAATTACAAAGTACCGGAAGTATCGCTTAATTCTGATGTCTCACGTAAATCATATCTAGGATGTGGTACAGGTATTATTGCGCTGAATGTTACCAATGGCAGTGGAAATTTTGAGTTTACTATTACCTCGGCACCCGCAGGGGTTGCTACTCCGCAGACGGTGACGCCCACAAAGAGTGGAAATGTTTACACATTTCCTAACACAAATTACCCTGCAGGGAATTACACCGTACAGGTAAATGACGGATGTTATACATCAGTAAGAGATTTTACATTGGGTACTATTTCTGGATTTCCTACTTTTAGTAACCTTACTCAAACTGCTTTTCTCCCCGATTTGGATAATACTCAAGGTTCATGTGGATATGTAAAATGGACTGCCTCTTCTAATGAAATATTGGCTAATCCTGATTATAAAAGATATTATAATGATAGAATGTATGAAATAGGAGCAGCTCCCGCCGGACAGATACCAACCCAATGGTCAGACTGGAACAGTACTGCGTCTGGCGGAATGTTATTGAATATATCTCCTTATAATATAGCTAATTTTTATTCATCAAATAGTCTTGCTATTTATATACGATTGAAAGGTTGTAATGACATTTACAAAAGCTTCACTACGAATATAAAAAAACCTACGTATTTCACTTATTCTATGCGTGATCGCAATTGCAATAACTATACATATACCGTAAGACCATGGACAGATTATGATGGATTATTTTGTTATCCATTACATATTGTAGTAAAAAAAACAACAGGGGGAGATATCGTTTATAATAATCCGAACTGGTTGAACAGTGTCAACTCGAATGATATAATGACATTAGAGTATGATACTCAGTATACTGTTACGTGTACAGATCAAAATGGAACAGTAGTCACGAGTTCAATTTCCGCTATAAACCGGAACATTTCATTTACAACCAATAGATTTGATTGTGACAGTTATCAACTAGTTTATTATCTACCAACCGGAACCCATAAGTGTATACCTGTTGAGGTGACTATTACCGACCCCAATAATGTGGTGGTATGTACCCAAACCCTAACTAATACTGCGACTAATTATTCTTGCCCTTTAGAGTATGGTAAAACATATACATTCACTGCAGTTTATGCTGATGGATTTACTTATACTACTACACGTAATATAGCATCCACTCTACCGACAAGTTATGCATTGAGCACAAGCAGTTCGTACGATGATAAATGTACTGTAGATAAAGGACGCTTATATATATCCGCAAATGCAGGCTGGCCAATAGGAACGACTTTAACAATAACAGGACCGACTGGATATGTTTCACAATCGGCAACAATGACATCGTCATCTGCCTCTTATACTATGCCTGCAACAAACTTACCTCCGGGAACTTACACTCTCACAGTGAATCATGGTTGCGGAAATCCTATTGTCTCGACCTTCAATAATCCGGGGATATATAACTATAAAGATCTTGGATATACTAGTCAACAAACTTGTTCGGGGATGAAAATAACTCCAACGGGTACTATAACGTATAAACGTAATCCTACAACTACATATTACCGCTTAACTAGTGGTCCTACGGGATATGATAAAACAGTAATTGCCCCCGGCGGATCCTTTACTTTCTCTGCACCGGGAACTTATGTGCTAGGTATATTAACCGATAATAATTCTACCGCTTGTGTTATTGGTGATACAACGATTGTTTATACAGCTCCACCGTTAGATCTCGACCCTAAGGCTACTTCGGCATATGTATGTGTAGGAGGAACAACCGGAAATATTTCGGTGAAAGCTATGAATGGAGTTGCTCCTTATACCTATCAGTTGTGGAATGCAGATAATACAGTGAAAATATCAGGTGTTGCAGATATAACAACCAGCGGTATTGCTCATTTTACTTACGGGCTAGCAGATGAGACTTATACAATTCGTATCAACGACCAATGTGGAAACGCATTTAAGCAGCAGATAATGATATCAAACCTAGAGACGGCAAAAATAGTATATGCGAGTTCAAATCCGATTTGTACAGGAGGAACAATACAGCTTAAATGCATAACTCTGGGGAGCACTAATTATACATGGACAGGACCAAATGGTTTTACTTCTGATATGCAGAATCCGACTATTAGCAATGTAGATACAAATATGACAGGTTGGTATAAAGTATCAGTTACACCTGAGTTTTGTGGTATAGCGAAACTCGATAGCATACATGTTACAGTGACACCAGCTTTGCTACCCACACCGAGTACTGCAGACCAATCTTTAGAGGTATGTGTACGAGAACAAGTAACTCTAACGGCAGAAGTGACAGGTGGAGAGGGATTCTATACCTATCAATGGCAATCGAGTACAGATGGCATATCTTGGTTTAATATAGCCGGAGCTATCAGTGCTTCCTATATTCCTCCGACACAAATAAGATCAGGAACATATTATTATCGCAGAATAACCTCCGACACGACTTGCGGTACAACCTACAATCTGATAAAAGTAAATGTAAAGGGGTGCTACATACTTGTAAATCCAAATATACGCAATAAAATAGAGCGAAAAAAAGACGGGACTTTCTGACCTTAGCCCGAATAAAACTACATATTTAAAGATGCAGAGTAAATAGTCTTTTTCTATTTACTCTGCTTTTATATCATTAAATAATACCAGCTTTTTTTTGTCTATTATTTGATATTAAGAATGTTAAGGTATTATCAAAAGGTATTGGTTGTATATAAAAAGAGTATGCTCAAAAAAACGAACATACTCTTTTCACTTATAAATCAAGAAAGCACGATATAAAGGACTGGTATTATAAGCCCCAATAGTAGGTACCATTTGCCCCGTCCACTAATACCATTTTTCCCTTTTACCATAATAAGACCTGACAAGGCAAAGAAAATGAGAGATACGGCAAAGAAATCTGCCATTACACTCCAGCCCTTTACTTTATTGTAATGAAGCTTATTTATCCAATAAACGAACTGTCGTTTGCTATGCTTTTCGTAATCCAGCATTCCACTTTCCGAATTGTAAACGCCGACTCCACCGTCTAGCATCAATCTAAGATGCTGATCATCTATCGATAGAATTTTCCGCAAAGGCGGAACATCTTTCCTATCGTTCCACCAATATGTCAACTCTTGCGAATTGAGTTCTTTTTCAGCTTGCAGAGTTACCTCTTCGGTATGAAAAGCCGGGTCTTTTCCGTTCATATGATTCAATAGAATTCCCGAAATCGCATAAACAAGACTGACTCCAACCATCAGAAATCCTAAATCTCTATGGATAATCCTTGCCCAACGGCGCAATGTTCTACTGCTCGACGATACTGAATTCTTCTCCATCTAAATAGTAAATGGCGTAATAATCTTTATTGTTTTTCTTCATCCAATCACGCATCTCGCTAATATTAGCAAGTTCGGCCTGGCAAGTTTCAGCAGAACCGTCTTCCTTCACTTTCTTTTCGTTGACATCTTTTTCGTACTGATCTATATATTCTTTAGTCAAACGACGTTCTTTTAAGACTCCGGTGATTGCTAATTCAGAACCTACTAATTCGCGATTAAAACCACCTATATTTCCTTTAGCTTCTACCCGCATAGATACATTTTCGTTGTCACCTACAATAAAGCAACGTTTCCCCGAATGCTTACATGTGTGTGTTACACTACCTTTAACTATTACTTTTTTATTTACTAATTGGTCTGCCTCAGCCAATAAGCTATCTAATGGATACATGGCAAGACCCGATACTTGAGCTACAGATGTCGAATCTGTATCATTTTCTTTATTATCTGTACTCTTGCTTGTGCAAGAAACTAAACAAATAGCCATATAGGCTAATAACATAATTTTTTTCATATACACTTTATTTATTTTTTGAATTAGGCAAGATTAACAAAGCTACTAAGCCAGCTATACCAGTTAAAAAGATATATATTCCATTAAAAATCTTCCTTTTAGGTGAACGCGTTATAAAAATAACTGTCAAGAATGCTATAATTAGATTTACTGCAAAGCCATAAATCCCTATATAGTGAAAATAGGGTTGTATATAGCTAGTCTCTGATTTTTCGAGAGTTAAATATACAGGAAATGTCCATTTAGAAACAGCATCCCACCTACCGGGCGTACGGTCAATAGTATGCTCTCCAATTCTTTTTAGGGTTTCGGCATCTAATGCATAAATCTTTTTAGCAAAAGGTGTCACGACGGAGACAGTCCAATCAAACATATTACCCATCAAAATAACTTCGTCTTTTTGCATATCTATCGGATCGATATCCAATTTAACCGTCTTATAATTAGCTCCATCATTTTCGATAATAAATAGTTCGCCTTGTTTGCTGAAAAGAAACCCATAGAATCTTTTATCGGCAACTTCCAGCATCGAGAAATATGAAGCCTGTATCTTTTCACCTATTTTTGTATTCTTTATATAAGGACGGTTGTTAACCATCTTCATATGGAATAATTGATTGTTAGCATCCAACACAAAATATCCTTCATCGTAAGGCTTACGTGGATTTGGATTTCCTATAAGCCATTGAGCGGGATACTGAAACCCTTCTTTGTCGAGAGCCTGTTGAAAAAGCCTACTTTTTTCAACTTCCAATGTATTGGTTTGCGCATCTATAAACTCAATGTTATTTTTAAGACGAAACACATCGTTCGGAATTTCTAATCCTACACGCTTAGGCATAGTTTCTAATAAAATATAAAGCCCATTGACAGGAGTATTTATATCTGAAGGCTTGTATTTATAAACAACAGATTTAGATCGGAGTAACTGCGGGGTTATTTTTTGCCCATTGATACTATCCGGCAATTTCCCATCAGTCATCAACTGACGATAATTCAACATTGGCATCAGGGAGTCGAACTGCGCTGTATTATATTTGTTCCCCTTCAAATCTTCCATCGGGAACTTTTTATTTTTGTAATCTATTAAGCCAATATCTTTCAGTATTGTACTGTAATAGGCAAAAGGATATTGGTCTGAGTTATATGTTGCTTTATTTACCAAAGCAGGAATTGCCCACATTCCTATTAAGGTCATGAACAGGAGTATAATTATATAAATAATATTTTTAAACTTCATTTCTGTAACTTTCTATCAATTAATATTCCGTTATTGTGCCCCATCTTTAAACCGATACATAGAATAGAAGGGAAAGAAAAAGCAAAGAACCATTAAAACTACAAGATATGGCATAAATGGTATATAGGCTCCTGAAACGGAGCGGATGAATAGGAAGGAAAGAAAGCCAATAGAGGCCAATGTATATCCTATTCGTTGACGCCATACGGGTTCAAGGCTTATCCATGCAGCAAGTAAGTATCCAAAAACACCAGCAAACAAATATGGTAGGTTTCCCCATATCATTGCTTTTATAATTTCTGAAGGATAATAGAAAAAAAAAGAAAACGATAAGACTAGATAGCTTAACAAAAAGATAAACAATAAGATGCCTATTCCAAAAAAGAGTAAGACAGACATAATTTTTGTTTCTAACATAGGTAAATGCAAAGTCAATTTAAGACGCTTGTCATGCATTTCAGGGGCAAATTGAGAAACACCTAATAAAAGACCAGCCAAAAGAGGAATCCATTGTGTAAATCCGGGGAGAATAGGCATATCTTTAAGTATCACTGTTGACCAAATTTGTACAGCGCCTCCAAGACGAAATTGTTGTCCTGTGTTTATCAGTGTGTAAATAATCAGAGCAACGAAGATAATTCCAATTAAGGTAACCACACGTCGGGTTTTAATCCATTCTTTAAATAAAAGAGCTTGTATCATATCTATTATATTCTTTTTCTTATTAATATTTACCTGTCAAACCTATAAAAGCGTCCTCTAATGTCAATGCTTCCTCTTTTACCTCAGCAACAGCAAAAGGAGCTAGTTTTTGATTCACAGCTTCTATTCCGTCAAAGGAATAAGTTTCCCAAACCAATCCGATCTTTTCTGTATTCCATAATCCATCTACAACACCTATCTCTTCAGTCTTGGCTGTAAAGCGATAGCGTTTAAATTTATTTATGATGTAACTTGTAGGTTGGTGAAGTAATATTTTACCATAATCGAGAATAATACAATCATCGATAAGCATTTCCATATCTTGTATTATATGGGATGTAAGGAAAATTGTTTTATCTTCGGCTGTCGCATATTCTTTCAGATATTCGATGAACAAGCGGCGATAGCCGGGATCTAATCCCATAGAGAAATCGTCGAGAATCAGCAAATCGGGGTTTTGCGCAAATAGTAATCCGAGAGCTACTTGTGAACGTTGCCCGCAAGACATCGTACTTATCTTCTGAGTTTTAGTTACCTGTAGTTTTTTCAGCAATTCATAATACGCATCTCTGTTCCAATTTGGGAAAAAACTACTATAGAATTTCTCTATTTGTACAACATTAAAATACGTATGCTGTATATGTCCTTCGAGCAAAAGACCTATACGAGCTTTGGTCTGTGGCGTAAAGTGATCCATTTCTTCACCAAAAATTCGACACACACCTGCTTGTGGGCGTAGATATCCGTTGAGGATATTTATAATTGTGGTCTTTCCCGTTCCATTTTTTCCGAGCAATCCTAATATCTTACCTTTCTTGACTTCAAAACTCAAGTCTTGGTAGATAAGTTTTGTCCCATAATAGTGTGTTATTTTGTCACACTGAATAATTGTATCCATAATTGGTTCTTTTATGATAGTTGTTCTTAGTGATTCCTTATTCTATTTATTAAAAGCCAACTCCTACCGATAGAGCGAGCTCATTAAAAGTTTTACCAATGTATTTGGTAGAAAAGGCATTTGTCAAAGCATAATTAAATTGTGCATACCCTTTTATCTTGCCTGGAAATAGTCTTGAATAACGAAAGGTTACATTTCCTCGGACACGGTCTGTCGTCAGATATTCGAATTCCCGGTAGATATAACGATCTAAACTAACAGAGGTAGATCCCTGAGTGGAAGAATCATAAGTTCCATCCTTCTTTTCGTTACCTCCTCCTGAAATATAACCGAATCCAAGAGTTAAACTATACTGATTTAATGATTTTATAATATTACGACTGGCGGACATCCCTACATTCCATTGATTTATATCTTGTTTGCGGTAATTCGGATAAATAGAAACAGTTTGCTTCATATTATTTGCTTCTCCATTAATCTTCAATATCCATATAGGAGAATAATCTTTTACGCCAAGATATGCGGTATACCCAGCACTAAATTCCCAGATTGTTTTATTCAACATTTCTTCTTGGCTCGAATAGTCAATCAAGGTAGTTCCATTGGGTAGCGTAGTATCTTGATGTGAATTTTCATAGTTCTTGAGCAATTCTCTACTTATATTAAATGAAAGTATGTGGCGATCGTTACTATTTAGCAATGTCAAATTTGCCCGATACTCATTTATTTTAGAAGTATGTTCTGTATATACGACAGACGATGTGCCACGCTTACCATAATATCCGTCTCTCCACTTCAAAGTCAATTCATTAAAAAATAACATGTTAGGAGATAATGTAAAATTTAATTGAAGGGATGCTCCTTGAAACTCTTCAAATAGAGGTTTGAAAGTATTAGCCTCTGTATAACCATCACTTTTACTGAATCGTACCTGATGCCCATAAAAAACACCAAAGTCTATCAATGAGTTAAACTGTTGATCGGTATTCCCATATGATTGAAAACGTATTTCTTCGATCCTACGTCGATATGTATAATTAATACCAGCTTCCCAAAATGGAGATATCCGGTAAGCAGCTCCTAATGTGAGTATCAAGTCTATTTCTCTGTTTTCATGACGAAGATCTTTAAATTTGGCATAATTAGAAGTTTTATAATCTAATTTTGTTCCTACATTAAATCCTCTGGCAAGTTCCGTACTAAATGCCCCTGTCAGATGATATATATCCAACGCTTTTTTCCCCTGCGTACTATCTGCATATTCCACTATGTTGAATGGGCTTACATAAGGATCAATAAAGGTAGCTCCCCCCATATTTTTGCCTTCAAAATGACTATAATTTACATTCCCATAAAATACTGTTTTGGAATTTAATCGATATAAAGATTTCACATCTGCTCCAGATTGGAAACTTTTATCAGACTGAAAGTAGTTTCTTAACTTACCATTTTTCTTATTAAAATAAGCTTCTGCATAAGAAAGATTGTCGATAGTAATAGAATGAAGCCCGGCTGCATTATCAGAATACAGCCAGGGATTTGATTCTTGTACATACTCATAACTTTCCCATCCTGTTTTTTCGTATTGCGCAATTAGCTTTTTGGGTATACAAAATCCAACCAGAAGCAAAAGAATCGTTATATTATGTACTTTTTTAGCCATTATTTTTTGTGTATTAATCTTTCAGCGAAGCTTTCTTACGTTGATGAAAGTCGTTTGTTGAATTATTGGTATCTTTATATATAATGCGCGCACCATTTTTAATTGAAGCTTCGGCATCGATTGTACTTGGATCAGTTGTTCCATCTTGTTGATCAGTTGTTCCCAATGAATAATTATAAACCAATTTCCCTGCATTACTTTCAACTGCTTCCGTTGCTTCTTTATCTACATTACGGTATATTGAGTACCCAAAACCATTAATCATTGTTACATAGCCCGCATCAACGGTAGAGGTTAGTCGCTTAACGCCGTCAACTCCTTGTCCTTTTATTTCTACACCATCAAGAATCCATTCTACCGGAATCTTTAAGCTTACTAATGCCGTACTTCCGAAATAATCTTCTTTTTTTGTTGCATCACTGGCAAATGCTGCCGGAGTTGTTCCTTGTGTATTAAAAATGAAGAATGTTGGAGATATAGTACTTAAAGGCCATGCATTACCCGCTCCATAAACAGATGCTGATAAGTAATGACTTGTAGGAATAACAGAGGCAGGAGAAGGATAAGAAGTCGTATTTGTATATTGTCCCGAGATATCATATGTACAATAATATTCAGAGTTCGCTAAATTTACCGAATTACTATAGGTTGTAGTATTGTCTACTGCATTTTTTAAAGCAATTACAATTTGCTTACCGGACGCTATTTTTACCGGATTCTTAAAATACCATATAGCAGCTCCTGCCGGAACCCATCCCTCTGCCTCATATGAAAGCTTTCCGTTCGAATAGTATTTATTAGCAGATGTAAAATTATAAGGTATAGTTGTACCTAACGCCGTATTTTCTAAGCTCAAATCAATACTTGAGTTATTATACAAAACAACGTATGCATCATTCTGAAATTTTCCCGATCCATCATTCTTTTGACATCCTCCAACATATAATTCTTTGATAACTATTTGTCCTGTCTTAGATGCATTCAATTTTAATTCAACCGGGGCGGCACTAACCCAATTATTTCCAATCGTAAGATTCGATTGGCCATTCAGAACATAAGAGCTTCCTCCAACGGCCCTATTATCAGTCGCTGTTACCTGATAGATACCTGTAGAGACTTTAAAAGATGCCTCCCCCGAAGCGTTTGTTGTAGACGTATATGCTGCTTTCGTAGTTGCATTAACGAGTGTAACAATAACATTTTCAGATGAAGTGTAATCATCCGGATAAACCAGTTTTACAGCCACATCATAAGTTTGGTATTTATCATCATCAGTGTCACTACAAGAAGTTCCAATTGTAAGAACTGCTATTAGTAAGAAAAATAATTTTTGTAAATTCATAAGTTACTTTTTATATGTTTATATTTATTTTACATCTTTCTCAACCATCCTTTTACAATTTGATACGAAGAGTTAGTCCGTAATAAAATTCAGGTAAATAACCTGAGCCGAATAAAGAATATTCACTGTTATTTTGTTTATTCTTAACCTTTGCAACATTATTAAAAAAGTTATTTGCCAGAAATGATATTGAAACATGATCACCCAACTCTTTTGTCACATTCAGATTCGCCGAAAAATATGCGGATATATCTGTAGGTTTGAAATAGTAATTGACATTTGACCGAACCACCATTCTTGCCAGCTCGTTGAATAAAGCGGAATCATTATCTTTGGCCCATAAGAACTTTTCTTTAAATGGGATTTTTGTATTCATATCATCCAAGCTCACATAATATAAAGGATAAAGAGCAACAAAATAGTCCCCTTTATAAATATTTGTCTCTGAATTTGAAGGGATGTAATCACTTCTATTGTCTATTACAAAACCTCGTGAGCCTGTAGATGATTCACTCAATTTTTGCTTATAATCGTACAAGCAACTTTCCAATCGAAGAGATACTATGAGGCGTATTGCTGGTATATGAGTACTTATCGAAAGATTATTTGTTATTTTTTTAGAGAGGCTGCCATTAGCAACATCATCTGTACCTTCATATAGACCGATATATTTATAAGGATTTCCATCAGCCATATTTTGAGAAAGGCTGGGCGAATATGCTATCAACTTTGTTTTTAGCCCCTTATAATAGTTGTAAGATCCATCTACTTGAAATGAAGTATGAATAGAGGGAATTTTTCCGAAATTAATTACCCATTCCAGCCCTCTTTTCGAAAAATCAGATTCATTGTAATAATAACTATTGGTCTTAAATGTATTCCTTTCTTTATAAGCTAACTGTTGGCTAGGCAAATTTCCTGTCAAATCTGAAACAGTAACTATTCCGGTAGTCTTATCTATTGCGTATGAACGGTTAGCTTCAGGAATTAAATTATTGTCAAGTGCTGTCTGATCTGTAAATTTATAAGAATACGGAGTGTATAGGGTAGCATCAGCATAGGGGGCTATTGTCTTACTATTATAGGCTAATAACGAAATATCTACTTGTCCAATACGAGTATTGAATTCTAATTCTATTAAACGGCTTCTTTGCCATTTAAGATTAGGATTGTAAATAGTTGTACTGGGCATCGTATTGTATGCGTAATACGTTGTGTTTTCTGCCGTTGTACCTGGTGTAAAAACCAATCTATCCTGATAGGTAGGAGTTGGATTTAATATATATGAAGAAGGAAGCTTTACAGCATCTCCAAATCCTGCACGTAAACTCATTAAAGAAAGAGTGTTGTTGGGACGATTCCAGAATATATATTTTGCACTAACCCGAGGTGACAAACTATTAATTGTTCCGTACTCAGATTTACTTATATATGTTAAATCACTTCGAAGACCAATTGATGCCTTTAATGAAGTTTCCCTAGGTAAGAGAAAAGCTACCTCATTTTCGGCAAAAAGAGCCAGATTATTTACTGCAGACTGATCGCTATATTTATATTCTCTCCATGTAGGAGCATAGCGCATATCGGTATAATATATTCCCTTGCCTAGATTTGTAGTCCGATTAAAATCTGATCCAAGCATGAATCGATTAGTAACATATCCGAATTTTCGTACCCAATTAGCTTTCATCTTTGCCGTAAACAAAAGAGGTTTATTATCTTCTCTTCTTGTTGTATACCAATATCCTCCGGGGATCAGTATAATCTCGGCATTGGGGTTGATGTCATAAAAAGAACCGATAAAATAACCAGATTCTGATGTATGAATAGCAGCAGTTGAAGTATTACTGTCCTTGTTTTCTTTCTTCTCACTTTGTAGATCCGAATAATTAAGAGTTCCCGAAAATTCTAATTTAGTAATCCACGGTTTGTTAAGTAGCCAATCTAGCTTCATATTCAACCGAAGTGCATTATCTCTTTCTTTAGTATAAGTGTCTACAAAAGCATCCGGATCTCCTTTCGAATTGTAGCCTCCAACATTCCCGGTCAAACCCAAAGAAAAATTTAAAGGATTATTCCGATATGAATTAAATACCTTGGAATAAATCAGAGATAGATTGTTCCTGACATAAGTCGTATAAGGCGAAGCTATATCGGAGTTGGATTTTGTATGCTCAAAACTCGTATTAAGTACCCCCCACTTCTTTCCTAGGAGGAAGCCTTTATCGAAAGCGATAGATTTTGTATTCGGCTTGGTACTTAGTTCTATATTTAATGGCGATTTGCCTTTCTTGGAATTTATACGTATCATCCCATTAGATAAGTCTCCATGCTCGACAGAAGGAACTCCGGTTATAACCTCTACAGACTCAATATTATTTGAAGCGATATTGCGGGTATCAGCCCCCTTTACTTCTTTTATAAATTGACTATTGTTGGATATTCGTACACCATCGACTTCAACTACTGTTCCAAAAGAAGATAAGCCTAGTTCACTTCCTCCGTTAGAGCGAAGATTGAAGCTATCAGCAGCACCCCTAACGCCAGCTAAATGTGTTTTTTTACTGGTTTGACCCCCAGGTAAAAGAGCTGCTATTTCAGTGATATTCAACACTTGTATCTGATCCAATGCTGCTCGTTCGATAGTATAGGCTGTTGTAAGATCTTCCACTTTCTTCTCTGCAGTAACAACTATTTCATTCAATAGTAAGTTATCCTCTGCCAAATAAAAAAGCAGATCGTTTTTATTCTTATCTACTTGTATTTTGAATGCTTTTTTCTCATATCCCAAAATAGAAATATTCAGCTCAAAAAATCCCTCCGGAATATTTTTAATAGTGAATTTCCCTTCAATGTCGGAAGTAACAGCTAAGCCAAGATCTGAGATAGAGATTGTAGCATACTCTATGGGCGTCTGATGTTTCTTGTCTAAGAGTTTTCCCGATATAGTGTAGAACTGGCAATATGCAGATTCAATAATGCATAAAAATAAAAAGCAGAGTAATAAACTCTTTTTCATTGATTTTATAAAATATTAGAAATGCAAATTTAGTTGTTGAAAGAAAGGCCTTCAATCGCATTTTCTTGGTATTTTAGGTCTAATTAATAACATATAGTAGGTATCTCGACTCTGTTTTTATAAAATAGCTATTAATATTACCTAATTTGTTTCTTGTAGTATAAAACCAGGATTGAGGAAAATCATTACTATATGTTGTAACAACATGGAGTAATTCATTATCTTTGTTGATGAATGAACGAAAATTATAGATAATCATTATGAGTTCAAATCAAGATAATGCATCCCGATGGCTGAGTAAAAAAATAGCAGAAGCCAAAGGTTCATATATTGTAGCTGCGGTATTTACTATTTTAAGTGCGATATCTTTTATCGTTTTTTGCTGGTATTTATCACAATTTGCAGCCTTATGGCTTAATCGAGGATTACTTCAGCCAGACCCTCTCCTATATTCATTAGTGTTTCTTACGGCTAGATATATCTTTGCTCATTTTGCTTCAATATTCAACTATAAAGCAGGAAATACGATTGTATCCAAAGTCAAAAAAGATCTATATCCCATATTATTAAACAACAATAAATTAGACTCTGTAGCAAGCACTCTCTACATTACCAGAATTTGTGAGGATTTGAAACCTTTTTATGCCTTTTTTATTCCATACGCAATGGCATCGCTTTTGGTTAGTGGAATGATACTTGTTGTTAGTTTTTGGATCGAAAAATGGGTTGGTCTTACACTGTTGGTTTCATTGATTGTTATCCCAATGCAAATGATAATAATAGGCATAGGTGCCGAAGCTCTTCATAAAAAACACATTAATCTCTTTTTGAAATATTCAGCTGTATTTTATAATCGCCTTCAGACTATTGCCGAAATAGTTAATTTAGATAACTTCAGACCTCAATATAATTTCTTGTCGGAAAAAAGTAAAGAGTTAAATAAAGCTACAACTAACGTCATGCGAGTTGCTATTTTATCGTCAGCAGTATTAGAGCTATTCGTTACTATTTGTATTGCTGTCGTTGCAATCTATTTAGGGATGAGCCTTCTCGGTATTATGACAGGACCTAATTACGGAAAAGGTTACGACTTTCAGATTGCATTATTTTTACTAATGATGTCTCCTTATTTTTTCTTTTATTTACGGAAATTCGTGAGTGCCTATCATGACAGAAATAGAGCTGTGGCTGCAGCAAAATTATTAATACCAATATTAAATGAAGGCATCGACACAACTTCAATCAATATCGATCTTCAGTTTAACAATTTAGCTATTAACAATTTGAACTTCGCTTATCCCGATTCACCGGTGAAAGTTCTACACAATATTAATGTACAATTTCCTTCAAAAGGACTAGTATTAATAAAGGGAATTTCGGGCTCAGGAAAATCAACCTTGCTAAAAATATGCTCCGGAAGCCTGTGTTTACAGGACAATAGTATTTCAGTAAACGGAAAGGATACTAAGTATTCGCAAAAGTGGCTTAGAACCAATTCTTCATACATGAATCAATTTCCTTTCGTTTTTGACGAAACTTTGAGATATAATGTTTTCTTAAAAAATGAAACGAATAAATCACAAAAACATCCTGAGTTTTTAGATAAAATACTTGCTAAAAAGGACGATGGTTGGGAAACTAAACTAAGTCATAATGGCAAACAACTGTCAGGAGGAGAAAAACAATTAGTTACACTTGCCCGAATGATGTTGTATCCAAAACCAATAGCAATATTGGATGAACCTACAGCCAATCTGGATCCGGATACAATCGAAATTATCATTCCGGAGATAATGAAATTAGCAGAAGACCGATTGGTTATAGTCGCTTCTCATGAGAAAATGTTCGATAATGTAGCTAATACAATCGTAAATTTAAACTGGGGGGAGCAAATGAGTCATGAATAAATTTATAAGAGTATATATATTAAAGCCTTTAGCAGGCAAATGGTTGCGAGGTACATTTCTTCTACTATTGTGGACGATCTCTTTTATTGCCCTTCCTGCTATATCCGGATGGTTTTTGGCGATCTGTAGTGTGGTGTTTGTTACTGCGAGCACTACTTTTTCGTATCTGGTACCATCTGCTATAATCCGTTTAATGGCATTTTTCAGAACGGCTGCAAGATACTTTGAGCGATTGGAAAACCACAAAGCCACACTAGACGCTCAACAGAGCTTGCAATTGAGAATTTTTCAGTCCGTGGCCAGATTTCCCTATTTCAAAAAACAGGTAAATAATAATTCAACACTACTAGAGAACAGTACACATGGAATCGACCAGATATTGAACCACATTCTTTTGTGGCTTTTACCTTTTACAGCACTAATCTTTTCACTCAGTATATATTTTTTCTTTCTTATTTTCTTTTCTCAAGTCATTGCAATAGAATTTTTGATTTCATCTGCTATTCTTTTATTTATTATTCCTCAATTAATTTTCAGGAAAAACAGAAAACTCTATGAAGAACTAAAGATATGCCGCGAAGAGAACAATCTGCTTCTTATACAAAGCTTTAGAGGGAGAATAGAAATATCGAAATACAGTTTGGAAGAGAAAGTTATCGAACAATACGAACAACGGCTATTACGCCTCGAGCAATTGGAAGACAAGTTACAAACCAATTCATTCTGGTTGCAGCTAATTGCGGGACTCGGTTTTAGTTATATTGCATCGCTTTTACTATGGAGTTCATATGGTAATGGTATAGATGCACCTACAGCCATCGGGATATTTTTCGGTATTATGGCACAGGCCGAATTGGCAGAAATGCTATTTTCGGGAAAATCGGAAAAGAGTGCTGTTGCTCATCAAGTTGAAGATGTTGATAGGATTATCAAGGATGGGGAGAAACCTCTGGAAACTGTAATCGTACATTCAAAAATGGAGAGCCTAAGTCTTAAAAATGTGAGTGCAATGATCCCCGAGACATCTGTGACTACTTCAGAGGTGTCATTAGAAATAAAAAAAGGTGAATGGATTTCACTATTCGGAGAGACTGGAAAAGGAAAAACGACTTTGTTAAACAGCCTTTTTTATCCTGAATACCGTAGATGTGGATCGTTAGTATGGAATAACGATATTGAATTGTCACATCTACCTGTTCCTGAATGTATTTATGTTACCCAAAAAGCTTATTTATTAACGGGAACATTGCGCGAAAATTTTGAAGATCATCCGGACGAAGCTATTGAACACGTACTAGATACAGTAGATCTTACTAGCTGGCGTTTATCGCTTCCTGATGGACTAGATAGCTGGTTAGGAGAAAACGGCGAAATTCTGAGTGGTGGGCAGCGTAAGAAATTACTTCTGGCACAAGCCTTGCTTAAAAAGCCACAACTATTAGTTGTGGATGAACCAACAGCCGGTATTAGCTCCGAAAATGCTATTGCTATATTTCAGAATATAAAACGTGAATATCCCGACATTACAATTTTAATGGCGACTCACCTAAAAGATTTTGAATATGTATCAGATAAAATTGTAAGGATATAAACGCTCTTAGACAGTTATAAATATTTACTTAAGGTTTTTATTTCTTTTTTCAAGTTATATCCTGAGATCGCAACATCTGGCCTATCATTTTTTATTATATCTGCACCATAAAGACAATCCTAAAAATAAATATTTTTGTAATATACTAATATAAAAAACTATTATCATGCAAGGAAGAATGAAGCATCATCAGTTATCGAAGATAGAGATAGATGATGTATTGAAAAAAGCAGAAGTTGGACGCATAGGTACACACAATGAAAATGGGTATCCATATGTTGTTCCTGTACATTTCATCGTCTATGATGAAAAAATATATATCCACGGACTGATTAAAGGACAAAAGATTTCAAACTTGACTAAAAATGATAAGGTTGGATTTGAAGTGGATGAAATGGGTGCAATCATTCCTGATAACGAAAATGTTTGTGATACAAATACTGCATTCAGAAGTGTAATTATCTTGGGTACAGCCAAAATGGTAGAAGATAAATCGCTCAAAGAAAATGTGCTACATGCTGTTGTTTCAAAATATACCCCTCAATTATCTCATTTGAGCTTTCCTGAAAAAATGCTGAAAGCAACGGGTATTATAGAGATAAATCCAATTGAAATCACAGGGAAATATTATAAATAAAAGGACATTTAATAAAAAATGTCCTTTTACTATCAAGGGATTTTGTAACAATCTAGATATTTTCATTCATTATCAATGAAATGAATTATTATATAAGATCATACAGCCCTATCAAAAACAGGTATTAAATAAAAAAAATTAGCGCCCGGTTACTTGCAAATACTCAATCCGTTTCTTTTGATAATTAGCGTACGATTCAACATACTTATCTCGATTCTGTTGTAATAATGTCTGGGCATCTAACACATCCGTAAGAGTTACTGTTCCGGCTTTATAATACTGATTATTAAGACGCAAGTTTTCTGTAGATTGCTCAACACCATCTTTTGCTAACAATATTTGCTTATAAGTATTATCCAATTCATTTTTTACATTCTGCATTTGTAACAACAGTTGTTCTTCGATATCGATCTTATTGTTTAATGCTATCTTTTCTTGTATTTTCTGCTGCTTGATAGCATGAGAACCACCCCACCATCCGGAAATTGGAATATTGACAGAAACAAAAACGGCACCATTTGTATTCCATTTATCCATAAAGTTATCTCTGGAATATGTTGCACCAACAGCCACTGTGGGTAAATAATCAGCTCTTTTTATTTTAGTCTGCAGCTTCGAGGCTTCTACGTTTTTATCAAGGAGTTTTGCTTCTGCTCTATTGGGTAAAACATTTTTATGATCCACATAATATTTTATAGACGATTCTACGTCTTCAATATTAGGAACCTGTATATCTAAAGAATCTGCTGAACTCAAATCCATAGCCATTTGCTGACACAAAGACATTTTCACCAATTTGATATTATTATCTAGATTAATACGATTACTTACTACTTCATTCTTTTTTAATTTTACCTTCAAAACATCGTTATTGGTAATCATTCCTGTCTGATAAGACAACTCTACATCTTTCAACAACTGATCTACCTGACTGTCTATAACATCCAGAGTTCTTCTCTTTTCATACAAAGAAACCAATTGCCAGTAAAGATTCTCTGTATTCAGTAACATATCATTTTCGGATAGTTTAGCCTGATATTGGCTTACCTGAATTCCTAAGTCAGCCAATTTATTACCATTGATTATTTTGCCTCCGGCAAAGATCGGTTGCGTCGCTGTAATACCAGCACTCATCCCATTCTTAAGAAATCCGATCGGGGCTCCTCCCATGTTCATCGTAACCAAAGGATCTTTAGCCGAGAATCCAAATGCTGAAGCACTGACCGATGGAAAATAATTAGTAAATGCATCCTTTTTCGTTTCTTTGGATGATTCGATTTCCAACCGACTATTTTTAATTTTTCGATTGTTCTCGATAGTTAATTGCTTGCAGTCTTCGAGACTATACTTCGTCTGTGCAGATATAAATACAGTTATCATACACATTGTTACTATTGTTATATATTTTTTGATCATAATTGTTCGGTTTCGTCTTTAGATATATTTTTATCTTCATGCTTATAAATTAGCCAATAAGCAAGGGGTAATAATGTAAGGATAAATATCATGGAGAAAATAGTTCCAAAACTGATAACTGTTCCCATCGGGCACCAAAGCGGGCTCTTACTTATGATCATAGGAATAACGCCCATAGATGCGGCAGCTGATGTAAGGAATATAGGGCGCATCCGTCGTTTTCCGGCCTCCAATGATGCTTCAAATACTGTTTTACCATGTTTATGCCTTAGCTCTTCGGTATAATCGTACATAATAATTCCATTACGAACGATAATACCAATTAGGCTCACAATTCCCAATACAGCCGTTATACTAAAGTCTACATTCATCACCTTTAAACCAATAGCCGCACCAAAAATGCTCAAAGAGGTAGAGGCCAAAACGAGTGTAGCTAAACTTATCTTTTTGAAGTGAAACACAAGTATGAAAAAGATGATAACGATTGAGATAGAAAGAGCTTTAATCAGCTTTGGCATTGTCTCGCCATCAGATTCCTTTACTCCTCCATATGAAATAGAAACACCTTTAGGTAATGATTTTGCAGTCACTGCATTCACAATCTCCTCTACCTTTGGTTGAACCAGTCCCGATCTTTCTCCTCTCTTTAGATCAACGAAAACGGATAGGGTGCGTACTCCGTTTCTTCGGTTGATTTGACCTTCAGTCCAGCTTGCTGAAACATCAGCGATCTGGCGTAAAGGGACACTTGGTGATAATAAACCTGCAACATACTCATTCGATACATCCTCGGCCACAGGATCTTTATTCTCCCATTTGGATTTCAATACAACAGGCAATGAATAATCATTTTCCCAGATATTAGTGATTGGTGTTCCCCCGAAACGGGAAGCTAAACCTAACGCCAAAGTTCCTTCATTTACGCCCAACCGATTAGATTCTACAGGGTCTAGTGTTATCTTTATACCGGGCAACGGCTCCTCATAATTTGTATAAATTCTGATCGGTTCATCCAGTTTCTTTAATTTAGTCATTAAAGTGTCTGCCACTTTCTTCAGATCGGCTATATTCTCTCCCGATATACGAACGTCAATGTCAGCATCTACTGATTCGTACTCTAATTGTTTGAATTTTACAAAGGCATTCGGATAATGATAGGCATATTGAGTGGAATACTTATCCAACAACAATTCTGTATCTTCATTAGATGTTGTATTTACAATAAACTGAGCAAAATTAGGTCCTCCCACTTTAGGAGCATAAGCTGTCTGAAAACGAGGAGATCCCGTTCCGATAAAAGACGTTACAGAAACAACAGTTTTCTCCTTCCTCAAAACCTTTTCAAGATCCTGAGCTATTACTTCTGTCTGTTCCAGAGAGCTACCGTTCGGTAAATATATTTCAACTGCAAACTGGTTCCTCTCAGCTATAGGCATGAGCTTCTGTGGAACATTGGCAAACATGTAAATACCCGATATGATAGAAATGATACCTATCGTAAGAGATATCTTCGGGTATTGAAATACTTTTTCCAATAGCAAATTATATCCGTTTTGTAATTTATCTAAGAATGTTTCTTTCTGCTTCTTACCGGGCTGATGTAATCCATTACGTATAAAGAAATATTGTAGGAATGGTATAAAAAGAACAGCCACAGCCAAAGATACACCCAACGTAATAAGTACAGTCCAAGGAAAGAGCTTTACAAAGTCGAGAAACTGTCCTGTAAGCATCACCAAGAATGGAAAGAAAGTAAGACTGATTGCCAGTGTTGCCGAAATGATGGCTTTAGCATATTCTTTGGCACTTTCTATCGATGCCTGCCAACGAGGAATACCATGATCCAATTTTTCAAGATAGCTGTCTACAACTACGATCGAATTATCTACAATCATACCCAATACCACGATTAGGGCAGCCAATGTCACCGTATTAAGCTCCATGCCAAAAGCAAGCATCAGCCCTAAAGAGATAAAGATAGATATAGGAATGGAAGATGCCGCAACGCCGGCAACCCGTAAGGGTAATAATATCATTGTTACGAGTATAACAGCTACAATAGCAATCATTAACTCTTTTAGGAAAGTTGTGATAGAATGAGCCACAACTTGAGGTTGATCGGCTACACGATAGATATGAATATCACTAGGAATATCATTCTGGAACTGCTCGAGAACCTTTTCGACATCTTTTCCATATTGAATAACGTTATACCCTTCACGCATTTCAGTAGATAGAACGAGACACTTTTTACCATTGTTGGTAGTATAGCTGGTAGGTTTAGGGTATTCGCGAACGACTTTCGCTATATTTTTCAATCGAATATGATTTCCCTGAGCATCTGAATAGATAATTTGTTCTTCCAAATCCTTCTCAGATTGATAGGGTCTCTCGATATGTATTGGCACATCCATATCACGATTATCAATCTTACCTGCAGTAGTAATAAATCCCTTCGTGATAAGCGTCTGATAGAGGTTCAATATATTAATACCATATGCTGCCAGTTTTTCTTTTTCAACATATATACTTATCTGTTCATTTTGTTCACCATAACGACGCAGATTGGAAACAGATTCGATAGTTCGCAAACGGTCTTCGAGATTTTCTAAATAAGTTTCCAATTGACGATAAGTTTTGGTCTCCGATTCAAGCGTTATTAGTAATGCCGAAGTATCTCCAAAATCATCATTAGCAATAAGAGCCAAAACTCCTGAAGGTAATTGCATTTTGAAAAACATCAATCCATGTTTTATTTTTGACCATACCTCGTCCTTGTTATTTACATCATCATTCAGCTCTACATATACATAGACAATCCCATCTTTGGAATGTGAATATGTCTTCGATTTCTTTACTTCCTTGTATGTAAACAAGAAATTCTCAAGAGGTTTAGCCAATTGCTCTTCTACTTCGGCAGAAGTGGCTCCGGGGTACACTCCCACTACAACTCCCTGACGGATTGTAAATACAGGAAATTCCTGTTTGGGCATCACATTAAGGGCATAAATTCCAAATAGACTTAACACTATTACAATGAGCAATATAATCTTATTATACTTCATTGCCCAGCCGATAATACCAGATTCTGATTTCATATCTTCTTCTTATTTAGCTATTTCGACTGTTACACCCGGACTTACATTCTGATAGCCTTCAATGATTAGGTTATCCCCATCTTGCAGTCCCTCCTCTATTACAACTCCATTACCGATCAGTTTACCTTGAGTTATTTCTCTATATACGGCCTTATTTTGGTCGTCTTTTAACCAAACAAATTGTTTACCGGAAAAGTCTACCTGTATGGCTTTTAACGGAACTATAATATTCTTTTGACCTGAGGCTTCTGATGGATTTATTAGATAAGCTTTGCACACCATTCCCGGCATAATCTGTGAGTTGGGATTATTTACCTGTACCTTGATATCGTAGGTATGTGATAACGGATTTGCAGATACTCCTTTCTCCTGAATCTTGCCTTCAAACTCAGCATCATTCAACGCAGATATTTTTATCCGTGAAGATTCACCAATCTTTATTGCTGAAATTTCGTTCTCGGGAATAGCTATTTTTATTTTCACCGAATTTATAGTTACCAAATTATAAATTGGAGTACCTGGAGCGACATTAGCACCGGCTTCTTGATAGCGTTGACTTACTACACCAGATATGGGAGCATACAAATTACAGTCTTGTAAATTCTTACGGGTAATTTGCTCATTAGCTTGCGCCTGCTCTAACTGAGTCTTCGCCTCTATATATTTTATTTCGGGAAGGCTGTTATTCTTATAGAGAATAGACAAGCGATTATATGCATCTTGTGCCTGATTAAGAGTCGATTTTGCTGCATTGTGCATACTTTCAATAGAACTTGTATTCAATCGGGCTAACAATTGTCCTTTTCGAACATTTTGCCCTTCCTGTACATATACTTGTTCAATATTTCCATTTACTTGAAAACTAACATCAACCGCATTCTCACCTTCTACAGTTCCTATATACTCTTGTTGGTATATATCATCACTATACTTTATTGTTTGTATTTTTACCGGAACAGGTCTTGAATTGGCTTCTTCACTCTTTTTTGCGGAACAGGAAACCATTCCTAAAAATAGAAGACACAATACCGATCTACTAAAAAATAATTTCAATTTATCCATAACTTTCATTAAAAAGTAATTTTACAACTATTTATTTCTGTCGCAAAGATCTCTTTATAATATGGTTCTGTCTAAATCAATACTACGCCAAAAATGTTCAAAACTTCGTTTTTTATGCAGTTTTCAACATTTATTTATATTTTTAGGACCAAAATGAAACATATAAGATCATGAATAAGGAAAATTATGCTAAAATATCGCTGGATGACTTTAAAGATCAAACCTCAAATCACGGAATAAAGAACTTTGTTATATCCGATGATGGTGCTAATATTGATGATTATGCTTTTGATCTCAGATATCCGCAAATTATGGAAGGAATAGCTTTTGCTATTTGTGTGAAAGGTACCGGACGAATCAAAATTAACTTACGCGAGTACAAAATTGAGCCTTGTACTATTATTGTTGTTCTGCCTAATTATATTTTAGAATTGATAGAGCAAAGTGAAGATTTAGTTGTAGAGTTCTTATTATTTTCTTTTGACTTTATTTCCGATATCAAGTTAATTATAGATATTGATATTCCTAAAAAAATAGATCAGATGGCTTGTTTAAAGATAAGTGAAGAAGAAACGAATGATTTATTGGAATTGCATGCCTTTATTGTAAAGCGTTACAAAAGAACAAATTTTCTTTACAAAGAAGAAATTGCTAGAAGTTTATTGCAGACATTAATTTATGAAGTTTTGCAGCTTTATCAGGACAAGAAGATTGACCATAAGGTATTGACCCGCAAAGAAAAATACTTACAAAGTTTCATCAGCTTGTTATTTGAATATCATATGAAAGAACGTAGTGTTCGCTTCTATGCAGATAGAATGTTTATTACGCCCAAATATTTATCTCAAATAGTGAAGGATGCTAGTGGTATACATATCCAACAATGGATAGACGATATGGTTATTATGGCAATTAAAGCTTTACTAAAGAGCTCAAATATGACTATCTTACAGATATCGGAGGAGATGAATTTTCCAAATTCTTCCTTTTTTGGCACCTACTTCAAAAAGAGAACTGGCCTGACACCTTTACAATATAAGAAGAATTAAGATTTTCAATAAAATATATCGAACGTTATATAGATAATCCTTAAAATAAAAAAACCGCCCTACTTATCACAAGCAAGACGGCTAGAATAATTTAAATTCAAATTTGCGTAAGAAAATATAGTCGAACTTCTGTATTTCTTGGATTGGAGACTATTTTGATTCTACACGAGATCTGATTAATTATTTAATTGATCGGTTATATATAAATGTATAATAATGGAATAGACAATATATTTTAGACTATTTTAATATACATAGGAGCACCAAAAGAGTTTTTTTCCAAAATTTTTATTTCCCCATTCAGTTCCATTTTAGTTATCAAGCTGTATACCCTCAATTTTTCTGCTCCTGAATATGCTATTATATCAACAACAGAAGCCTCATTACCGCACCTCTCAAGATAGTCCAGAATCTTGAGGCGGTCTAAATTTGCATAATTCATATTTCAGTGTAATTCTTGCTTATTTCGTTTTTAATGGTAAGCAATTTCTATTCAGACAAACAGAGATCAAACAGTAAACTAATGATAATCGGAATAATATCACTTTATTAAACTCACCGTTTCTCTGATATTTCTTTCTGAGGAAGCACCAAAAACAACGGATTGTATATTCAGAGCATTAATAAATTCATAGGCTTCAGGGGCACTAATTGCTCCGGAAGCAAGTGTGCTCATTGCCATAAGTTGATATTTTGAAGAATCATTATTTCGAATTGTATCAACATACGCTTCTACCGAAGGGGACATAAGGTAACCTATCTTATTAATAGAACTGCATATAACAACCTCCTCTATTCCCCACTCAGATAGTTTTTGCTTCAAATAAGGCATATTTTGAGTAATAAGCCC
The DNA here is from genome assembly GCF_004569505.1 of Dysgonomonas mossii. Lineage (NCBI taxonomy): Bacteria > Pseudomonadati > Bacteroidota > Bacteroidia > Bacteroidales > Dysgonomonadaceae > Dysgonomonas > Dysgonomonas mossii. The sequence goes on along the minus strand of NZ_SPPK01000004.1, from coordinate 116,050 downwards.
CGGAATCAATTTATATTTCTTACGAACATAGTCGCAATATGCTTCAAATATATCTTTTGTTCCATATCCAAGAAGAAGATCTGTTATGATGTTTTGCAGGAATAATACTTTAACATTTAATCCCTTAAACATTTTTACTTCGGCATCTATCAACATCTGCATCATCTTTATAGGATCTTTTCCTAATACAGCCATTCCTCCTTTGGCAATCATAGACAATGCTCCTACTGCTGAGTTATTAGAAAATATTACTTCATTGATTGCAGGAAATATCCCTTTTTCTGCAACCAGATTTGCATATTTGTGTGGATAAGGAATTGAAGGATACCATACAATATCATTATATTTTGATTTATTCTGACGAAAATATTCGCATATATCTTTTGCGCGATCATTACTATTAAGCATAACAGCTCCAATACCATTTTTGAAAGCAAGATCATATACTTTGTAGATATTCTTTATATCATGAAATTTTTCGGAAAGTTGCTGAGCTTTCTCTTGTGACATGTGATTAATCCCGAAAAACTGATTATCCCCAAAGATGACTTTATCTATTCTTTCCATATTTAATCTTGTTTATTTTTATTATCATAGTCATTGAACATGTCGTGCACCAAACGTTGCGTATTATATCCGTCTTCAAATGTACATTGGGTAGCACCAACGATCTTACCGGCTAAAACACTGTCAGCAAAATGATATAATTGTCTAGTAAATTCATTTCCTCGAACGTAGAAAGGAACAGGTTTAAAGATATCTGTGATGTATATAGTATTCCAACCTTTTCTATAATTATGACCTAAGACAGGTTCATTTAAAAATATCTTCATTTCATACTGGTCTACCAGTAATTTCCCATTTGTACCAAATATTTCAATTTTGTTACTAGGTTTTCTATAACTAGAATCACTCCAATTCACGTATAATGTCCCAACACACCCGTTATCGTATATTAAAGTACTTGAAACCATATCCTCCACATGCTTCGAATATATTTGGTTCATGCTGGTACCAATAACTTTATTTGGAACGCCTATTATATAATTAATAAGGTCTAATACGTGGACAGCCATTTCATAAACGGCCCCGCCCCCACTCTCTCTTTTACCACGCCAGCTCTCACCTGTTTCGGGTTTTGAAATAGTGCAACTGAACATTTCCGATTTAAACCTCACAATATCACCGAGTAAGCCTTCTTTTATATATTCTCGGGCAATTGTGAACATATCATTAAAGCGGTTTACATACCCAACTTGATTAATTAAGCCTTTTTTGTTGAACATTTCTTGTAGTTCATCTGCCTCTTGGGTGGAAAGAGTAAAGGGTTTTTCGCAAAAAACATTAATTCCCTTCTCACAAGCATATTTACATATTACATAGTGATAATTAGGTGGGGTACAGACGATAATAGCATCCGGCATTGTTTTATCAATCAACTCCTTGTAGTCTGTAAATACTTGAAGCGGTGGTATGTATTTTTTCAATAAGTCCAATGTAATTTTTGAAGTATCGGAAACTGATACAATATTTACATTAGGGTGTGAATTGATAATAGAGAAATGGGTAATACCCATTCGCCCCATTCCGATAATAGATAATTTTATTTCTTTCATTGTGAATTTATTAAAAACACAGAATTATTTATTGGATTATTTCTTTTACGAAATCTATAATATTCCGCCTACGAGGTATTACATCTGAAGGCAACATCTGTTTGTATTGTTCGACTATTTTATTATCTACTACAGACGAATTATCGCATACGATTGTATTCTCTTGATTGAAATATCCGCTTTTAAATATATTTCTGTTATTCGTTATTATTTTTGTTCCACAGCTCAAAGCCTCAAAGCATCTCATAGTAATACCACTTTGTTTAGGATGAGCAAAATCAAGCGTGTACTTTGATTTATATAATACATCTACATATTGGTCATACGACAATGTTTTAAGATGTATATATCGTCGTAGTTTAATGTACGTAAACGGATGTCTGATAAAATTCAGAGCCATTGTTACATAATTACTTTCATGTAGATATACGTATGAATTCGCGGGCTGGAACAGATGCAATATTTTATTGGTATATGACAAGCGTTCGGAATGTATCTTTTGTATTACAGATATATCATATACTCTTTCTACATTTTTCTCCTGCTTTTCTATTGCAGAAAACAATTCTATTATTTTGACATCATAGCTCTTTGCATCATGATAATCAAACGTATAAAAATTATCGACCAAGCGATACCAAGAGAGTGATAAAGGATGAAAGGCAAAAGAATCGAAATTATAACCAACTATACATGAACACTTTTTATATATTTCATCTATCAGTTTTTTATCTATTCCGTATCCTTTCAAAATGATACAGATATCATATCTTTCGTCTTGAAGGAAGTGGCGAGTTATATGATTGTATGTTTTTCTATATAACGTTTTAGTTATGCCTATTTTCCACAGAACTTTTGTGAATAAATTATCCGGATAACGATCATTGCATATTCTCACATCATAACCACATTCGTTCAATCCGGATATTATCTGATTGCCCATCGAATAAAAACTTAATGGCATGATGAGTAAACACCTCTTTTTCATTTTATTTATATTGTTAGCAGGGTGCTGATAAAGGATTGTATAGAAAATTCATCGAAACGAACGTCGCTATCTTTTATAGGTTCTTGTATGAATTCTTTGATACCATCAAAATTCAATTCGTCAAAAACAAAAAAGCGGTTGGAAGAATAAAATGACTCACCAATAGCACGCTTGTTATTCGTTATGATCTTTTTCCCTGCGCACATATTTTCGATGAATCTCATTGTGTATCCAGACTGTTTATGATTGGCAAAGTCGAATGTCGCTATTGAATATTGTAGTAAATGAATAAAATGAGATCGAGAAATGCTTCTTAGCTTAAGTCCTCTAGGGATAAAACCTTTAATCAATAATTGAATTATTACAACAGGTGTACACTTAATATACTTCTTGAAGCGAATATCGTTTTCTTTACAATATCTTTCGAATGCCTGAATAGCCCTATACCGATCTGGTTTAACCAAATTCCCTACCATATATACATCAGTATCCGGCTCTACAATAGGGAGATTCTGAAAGTCTCTTACACAAAACAACGGTAGATAGTTCAGTCCATAGTTTTTAGCATCTACAGGATCGAAGGTACAAACTTTATCAAAGTATGGAATATAAGGAATATAATTAAACACAGGAGATAAAGCATCCCATGTATATAATATGAACTTCGACTCTGGATGATTTTCTCTCAATTTCAGTATGTTGGGGAGAGAAAACAGACGAATATGCAGGAATATAATATAGTCATATTGGTTATTTTTTTCCTGCTCTATTATTTCAGCATAATACTTTTCATGCTTGTTCTCATATGCTTCAGTTGACAATGTGCGTAGAATTTTATCTTTTATTTTACGTAATTCCAAAGGATAGTAGGAGACTGAATGTCCTTGTGATTCCATTTCTTCAGTGAGCGCCTTTACATAATTATGGTAAGGTAGCCCGATAAACAATATTTTACCCATTTTTTGTTTTAAACTTGTTACGATTTTTGTAAATATAAACTGCACCGAAAAGGGTCGGCAATAAATAAGATATATTCTTAATATACACCATTATTGTTAAGTTAAACAGGTGCATAGAGCCAGTTATAGCGATAATTGCTATAGCAGAAAATACTCCTACAAGTCCAGATATTAGCAATGAAGTGAAGTTTTTCCATGCATTTAAAGTAGCAGATACCGAGTAGTATAATAATTGTGACATTAAACCCGGAATCAACAAAAACACATAGTGAGTATTGCCTGAGTGACTTGGAAATAATATATCTACCAATGGTTGAAGTGAAGTAAGTACGGCAAGAACTACACATATACCATATCCCATCAAGACTAATGTATAATTACGTACATGCCGCCTGAATTCTGCCATTAATCCATTTTCATATGAATAAATGATATTGGGAAGGAAAAGGTAATTAATGGATGTTGGGACTAAAACAAATAAAGAAGAGAATATAAAAACAAGATAAAAATTACCTAATTCTTCCACATTCAGTATATATGCTATAGACCAACGTTCGATCTGAATATTGACAATTGTAAATATTCCAATCATAAATGGGACAAATCCTAACGATAGAATATACTTAATTACCTTTCTGTCAAAACATATTTTATCCGGTCTTAAACTTTTATGCATTAATAATGCCAGGACAACAAAAACTATCGGTTGCATCATAATACTAATGATACCACCCATAATACCGTAAAGATAGACAAGAGGAATTAAGGCTATAGATATAATACCTGAGATGAGATTTCTGATATTAATATCTTTAATCATCTTTTTCACAGTCATAGTATTTGTCAGCCAAGTAGATATCAAAGAAAATAGGCCTGCAATGAACGTTAAAATCAGATACCGGGGGCTGATCAGTAATTCAATATCTAATATGCTTAATATAATCCATATAAGCAATAAGGCTAATGCTATGACACCAAAAAGGCTAAAGAGAATATTATTAACCTTCGTTTGATCACTGGTCTTCTTATAAGCAAAAACCCTATATCCACCGTTTAGGAACCCAAACTGTAAGAGTCCAATAAACATTATACATGTTTGAATAAGACTGATTATACCCAGTTCTCTCATATCCATAACACGCATGAATACCATAGAACGGATAAAGTTGATGGCAGAAGTAAATAAATTTATTAGAATAAATAAGGAACTTGAACTAAATATAATCCGCTTTATTGCTTTGATATTTATTGACATTTTGATCTAAATAGGTGCTTTTAGTTTCAGTATAATTAAACGAATCATTCCGAAACAAGCTTTTTTATAAAAGAGCTTAAGTAAAATTCTTCAAATCTGGCAAACGGATCAGATAATGGTGTCTTCAGAAATTCTTTTACACCATTAAAATCTAAATCATCATAGACAAAAAATCTGTCAGGAGAGTAAAAAGGCTCATTTAAAACATTCCGATTGTTTGTGATGATTTTCTTTCCGGTACACAAATTCTCCATCACTCTCATCGTATAGCCATCTTGTATGTGGTTTGCAAAATCAAATACAGTTGATGAGCGTTGCATCATGTCGATAAATGTATCATTGCTAATTGATGATGTATGAAGATACTTGAGAGACTTCCCTTGCAGCAAAACTTTTATATTTTTACGTAGCGTTCCTTTTAAATACCAGTTGAAACTGATTTGTTCTTTTTTGCAATATTCTTCAAATTGCTTAATTGCATCATACCGTCTGACATTAGCTAGGTTCCCGACCATATATACATTATTCCATTCGACTTCGTTTTGCTTTAGATTCTGAAACTTCCGTACGCAAAAGAGTGGTAAATAGTTTATGCCATATTGTATTGCATCTTGTCTATCGAAAGTGTATGCTTTATCAAAATAGCCCAAGTAATCAGATATATTGATTCCCTTTCTTATGTATCCATTGGCAGCATCCCATAAATACAATATAAATTTTGCCTGCGGATGATCATTTCTTAAGTTTTGTAAGCAATCGAAAGAGAAAAATGGCAATAACAAAAATACAATGTCATATTTATTGTCTTTTTCTTTTACAACAATTTCCTGATGTCTCGAATGCTGCACTTCCTTATCCCATTTCTTAGAAATTAGATTTCTTAGTTTCGTAGCCGGAGAAAATGATACAACATTATAAAATGTGACATCATATCCGGATAACTGAAACTCTTCTATCATTTCCCGCGTATATATTTGATAGTCCCAACCGATGAACAATAGTTTTTTCATAACAATTAATTATTTATTGTCTTTGCATCCAGTCCCGAATAAACGAAAAGTAAAAAAAATGGAGTCATAGCTAAAGGCTCAGAGCTTAGGGATAAAATCAGTAGAATAGACATTAGCCAGCGATTTTTGTATAAGATATTCTGTCTTATTAATGCCCATAAATACCACAAAGAAAACGGGATTCCCCATATATACATTAGACTTATTATGCCATTTGTTGTTCCACTATCTTTCGTTTTTGAACCACTTAATTTACCTTGCCAGGCAATTTTACTCCTCATCTGCTTAAATCGATCGGTATTAGCGCCAATCCCAATCACAGGATTCTCGGCTGCGATACTCAATCCTGCAATTATATCTGCCTGACGAGCAAAAAAAGAACCGGACTGGGCACCAGCAACTTTTTCTTCAACATTTACAGACACAATATTATTCCACACAAAAAAAAGTGCAATAATAGTTGTACAAAGGATAGATACAGAACTGTACAGATTTCGCTCTTTATAAAAGAAACGAGCCGAAATATATCCCAGAATGATAATGGCGATAAAGTATCCTGTGGTAGATTTTGTCAAATAAATAGTCAATAATGTTGCTACAATCCATACTTTCTGCCTAAAATAGAAGATCTGGATTAATAAAAAGATATTAAGATATATTTGAAAAATTCCCGGCTCCCAGAAAAAACCATAAAGCCTCGAAGATAAACCTTCGATATCCAGTCCTTTATAAAAAAGAAAAGCAATATGACTTACGGACCTTTTATCCCCATAACTATCTATAAATGTATACTTTGAAAAAAGATCAGGGGTAAAAGTATAAAGTAAAAAAGAAATCAATCCTAAAACGATGAAAATTTTTAATAAAATAGTAACATCGGCAATCAATGCATTTATTCCTTCATACTTATAATAAGTATAGACAAACAGACCTGCAATAACGCTAGATAATGCGGCTAATGCAGCACTATCAAGATCCCCTATCAGTATAGTTTGTGATACTATTATTACAAGAAATGTTGTTATGAATAGCCATAATTTTGAGGAAACATATTTTAATGTTATACCATTATTCAATCTGTAAATTTTCAGACCATATCCGGCTATTATCAACAAACATATAGGATTTCGAGGAAACAAATGGTTACCGCCACTGATCATCATCACTAAAAATAACAGGATGACTCCAAGCCAATCTCTTCTCTCTATAACAAGTGGACTAGAAGTCATATTTATTTATTAGATAATATCATTCTGATTTTGGTATCGTTGCCATAAACACATGGAGAATCATAGTCTCTATCTGGAAACACACCATATTCAAGGCTGATATCCAAGTTGTTTTCTTTAAGAAAGGTTTCCACGCGCTCGCCTAAACTCATAGGTTTGCCTGAACAGCAATTAATTATACCATAAACATCTTTCTGAGTAATTACGGCTGAAATCTGTAATGCTAACTCTTCAATTTCAATAAAATCATATTTGTTTTTGCCCGATGTAAACGGAAAATTTTTCTTTCCTTCAAGTACCGCTGTTCTGATTTTAGCGAATATAGAATTACTCTTCAAATCATCGCCTACAATATAGTATGCTCTGATCCACTGCAAGATACAATCGTTAGATTTGGCATATAATTGTATGCTACGGCGTAAAGCATCTTTTGCTATTCCATAAGGTGATATTGGATAACAAGGTGTGTCTTCTTCAATGGCACCTTCATAATAACCCACTTCATGCATCGTACCCATTACAGCAAGCTGTTTCAATCCACCATCAATCAACGAACACATAAATTTGTAATGATTTGACACATCTCCCATATGATTAGATGAATTATGTACAAACCCATCGCGCCATGCCATATGTAAACAAACGTCGGGGGTTCCAAGCTCGTCATAAGCATTAAGATATGAACCTGATAAAATATTATATTCTAGCAAAGTGGCACGCTTGTCCACTTCTGTCAATCGGACATCGCAAGCCGTAACTTCATGTCCTTGATCCAATAATTTGCACACGACGTGACGACCAATGTAACCATTGGCTCCGGTAACTAAGATTTTCATATTAAAAACGATTTTGTGATTCTAGGAATATTATATGTGTAGAAAGACAGAGAAGAAAGTATATTAAATAAAATTACCGTCTCTGTCCGTTTTTTCCCAATTCTGAGTATCGGGGTTATAACGTTTTACGATGCGGGCGGGATTACCTACAACAACGCAATAGTCAGGAATATCCTGTTTAACAAATGAATAAGCACCTATGACACAGTTTTTTCCAATTTTACAGCTTATTATACACACATTACGCCCAATCCAGGTTCCGCTACCAATAACAACCGCTCCTGTATATCTAACTTCTTGATCCCGGATAAACCTATTTATATCATTATATGCATGGGTATTGTCAGAAATATAAACATTCTCAGCAGTCTCAACTCCATCTTCAAGAATAATGCTTTGTAGAGCATATATCTCAGAAAATCGACCAATCCTGACCTTGTCTTTAATAACAAGCTTTGAATCGGAACGATTCGAAGATACTGCAAACCAAACCTTGTCTCCTATCCATAAATTACTACCGAGATATATGCGCTGAGGATTCCAAACTTGAGGATCAAAGATGAAAACATTTTTCCCAAATTGTGCGAAATTATGTTGATTCAGTAAAATGAATATTTTGCATTTTAACTTTCGTAATTTTTCGTGTAACATAATATCTTCAGATAAAATTTCCCTTTTTATCAGTCTTTTCCCATTTTTCAGTCTCGGTATTGTAACGTTTTATTATATAAGCAGGATTACCGACAACTACACAATAATCAGGAATATTCATTCTGCTAACAAATGCTCCGGCAGCAATAATACAATGTTTCCCTATTGTGGAACCTATTATACAAACATTTCTTCCAATCCAGCAGTATTCTCCTATCTCAACAGCATTTACAAATTTGATCTCTTGCTTAACAATTGGGATATTGATATCATCATAAGTATGAGTATTATCAGAAATGTATACATTATCGGCAGCTCGAACTCCTTTATGTAACGTAATTGAGGTATGTGCAAATATCTCGGAAAACCGTCCGACTTTGACTTCATCTTCTAGTATCAAATACGGATTTTTGACTTTTGAATAAAACTGTCGAACGACACCTAACCACACAAAATGTTCTATTGCACAATTCTGACCTATATAAATACGAGCGGGATTCATAATCCGAGGCTTAATAATAGTCGTACCTTTGCCTAATGACCCAAAAAAAGATCGCCAGATAGTTCTATATAGCAAACTATTAATCTTTATAATTCCATAATAATATATATCAAATAAATTCGCTTTCATAAATATGTTAAAATGTAAGTAAGTATTTGAATTTTATTTTTCATTATACATGCTTTCGTAATATTTTTGATATTCTCCGGAAGTGACATTATCCATCCATTCCTTATTATCAAGATACCAACGCACTGTAATCTCTATGCCTTCTTCAAATTGGAGACTAGGCTCCCACCCGAGTTCGCGCTTGAGCTTACTTGAATCAATAGCATAACGTAAATCATGTCCTTTACGATCGGTTACGTATGTAATCAGATCCAGAGAATGATCTTCGGCATTACCCAATAAACGATCGACAGTCTTAATAATAACCTTGATTATATCTATATTTTTCCATTCATTAAAACCTCCGATATTATAGGTTTCAGCATTTTTTCCATGATGGAATATAACATCAATAGCACGGGCATGATCCACAACATAGAGCCAGTCACGTACGTTTTCGCCTTTTCCGTATACAGGTAGTGGCTTCCGGTGAATAATATTATTGATAAATAAAGGAATTAACTTCTCCGGAAATTGATAAGGACCGTAATTGTTAGAGCAGTTTGTTACTATTACGGGCATGCCATAAGTATCGTGAAATGCACGTACAAAATGATCGCTACTAGCTTTGGATGCTGAATATGGACTATGAGGGTCATACTTGGTCTCTTCTGTAAACAGTGTATCATCAAACATCAGAGCACCATATACTTCGTCGGTAGAGATATGATAAAACTGCTTACCTTCATAACCTTCGGGCAATGTTTCCCAATATAATTTTGCCGCTTGCAGCAGGGTAAGAGTACCCATCACATTAGTACGAGCAAAAGTAAATGGATCTTTGATTGAACGATCAACATGACTTTCAGCAGCCAAATGAATAATACCATCTACGTTATATTGCTTTAATAGCTGCATAACGAGATCGAAGTTGCAAATATCTCCTTTTATGAACGTATAGTTGGATTTATCTTCTATATCCTTGAGGTTAGACAAATTGCCGGCATAAGTGAGGTTATCGAGATTGATAATATGGTATTCGGGATATTTGTTCACAAACAGACGAACAACGTGTGAACCTATAAAACCAGCCCCTCCGGTAATTATAATATTTTTCATTTTTATAATCAATTGATTGTTTGTTAAAATAATATACTATCAGCATAGGTATATTTATATACTTACGGATGTCTCGGTATAGTAATCGATGTTGTAATCAAATAGTTCGGTTGCATCCTTGAGAAATGGGTGCCGAGTATCCTTTTCAGAAAGAATTATATCTTCAGGAGCTACAATCCAATCGATACCAATCTCCGGGTCATTCCATGCAATAGCCCCCTCCGATTGCGGGGAATAAGAATTATCACATTTATACTGAAATACAGCTTCATTGCTGAGTACGACAAAACCATGAGCAAAACCACGAGGAATAAATAGCTGACGGTGGTTCTCTCCCGATAGTTTCACTGCAACATGTTTACCAAATGTAGGCGAATTGCGGCGTATATCTACCGCCACATCCAATACTTCTCCTGCGATGACACGTACCAACTTACTCTGTGCAAAGGGCGGTTTTTGAAAATGCAAACCCCTTAAAACTCCGTAACACGATTTAGACTCATTGTCCTGCACAAAACGCACTGTGCGAATCGATGGATTAAATTCAGTTTGATTGTAGCTTTCAAAAAAGTATCCCCTGTCATCTCCGAATATCTTCGGTTCTAGGATCACTACATCTTTTATTTGAGTTGTTATTATATTCACCATTGCTTATTGTTCTATTTCTTCTATCATTTTCAGTAGATATTGCCCGTATTGATTTTTGATCATTGGTACAGCCAGAGTACACATCTGTTCTTGGTTAATCCATCCTTTTTGCAAAGCAATACTCTCAAGGCAAGCAATCTTCAAGCCTTGTCGTTTTTCTATAACCTCAACGAATATAGATGCTTCTGCTAATGAATCGTGAGTACCGGTATCGAACCAAGCAAAACCACGCCCCAGAGTCTTTACTTTAAGGCTTTTATCTTGAAGGAACTTTTGATTAACAGTCGTGATTTCCAACTCTCCACGAGCAGATGGCTTAATGTTTTTTGCGACATCTACCACTTTGTTTGGATAAAAGTAGAGTCCTACAACCGCATAATTGGATTTAGGCTTCTGAGGTTTTTCTTCAATCGAGAGACAATTTCCCTCTGAATCAAATTCGGCAACACCGTATCGTTCCGGATCATCAACCCGATATCCAAATACTGTAGCAATACCTTCATCCTCTGCATCTCGTACAGCTTCCTTGAGTGATGCGGAGAAACCTGTTCCATGAAAAATATTATCTCCCAGTACCAGACAAGCTGCATCATTTCCGATAAATTCTTCACCGATAATAAAGGCTTGTGCCAGCCCGTCAGGTGAAGGCTGTTCTGCATATTCAAAATGCACACCATAATCTGACCCATCGCCCAATAAGCGTTTAAATCCGGGTAAATCGACAGGGGTTGATATGATTAATATTTCTCGTATTCCGGCAAGCATCAATACCGATATGGGATAATAAATCATGGGCTTATCATAAATGGGAAGGAGTTGTTTGCTTACACCCTTCGTTATCGGATATAATCTTGTACCCGAGCCACCAGCCAATACTATTCCTTTCATCTTAAAGTTTTTTTTATTAATTTTCTATTATGTGTATATATATAAGTCAGATCGTTATTTATCTCTTTTCTTTGTTTGATTATTGGATCCGTAATAACCATATTGATAGCCATAACGATACCCATATTTATGGTATCCGATACCACTGGTCGTACCATTCAGGATCAGAGCCATATTCTTGAAACGTTCTTCCTTATAGATGTTATTCAAATCGGAGAGCATGCTTCGTTCTAACAATCCTGCACGAACAACAAAAAGAGTTCTATCTGCAAGCCTTTCAATAATTTGGGTATCTGCTACAATATCTATTGGTGGACAGTCAATAAATATATAATCATATTTACTACGTATATCGTTTATCAATGTTTCTAAACGTTCGTCAAATAATAATTCTGTAGGATTCGGAGGAATGGTGCCCACCGGTAAAATACTAAGATTTGTATATTTTTCGTCGACAATAATTGTATCATATATATTATCGATTTGTTTCCCAAGATAGTCACTCAAACCCTGCTTCGGTGAGTTAACAAAAGAGGAAGTAGAAGCATAGCGCAAATCACCATCGATAACCAATACTTTTTTACCTTTTATAGCCAAACTGATAGCCATGTTTATTGTCAGGAATGTTTTACCACTCCCTGGATTAAACGATGTCAAGATAATTACATTCAAATTATCTTTCTTAGCTGTCATAAACTCAAGGTTTGTACGTAAAACACGAAATGCTTCATTGATGACATCTTTATTTTCTTCTTTTACAACCACTTTACTCTCTTCAGGTTGTTTTTTCCAGAATCGCCAGCCACGTTTCTGTGGATAGAAAAGAGGAATTTCTCCGATAAAAGGCAAGATCAGATTATCCAAATCTTTCCGTCCCCGTATTGTAGAATTCGTATTCTCTCGAATAAATATTATCACTACCGGAATAAGGAGACCTAATACAAAGGCAACCAATAATATATTTCTTTTCTGTGGTGCTATCGAGTTCAAATTACCATAAGGAGAGGTTATCATACGTGTATTGTATGCAATAAAGGCCTGAGATAATTCATTTTCTTCGCGTTTCTGTAATAAAAATAAATAAAGAGCTTCTTTTACTTTCTGTTGTCGTCCTACAGAAAGCAAATATTTTGCTTGATCAGGGTTGGCTGCTATTTGAGCTGTTGTTTCTTGTTCGTTGCTTTGTAAATTCTTTGTTTGAGTATTTAAGGTTACAATCAGATTATCTATCGATGAAACAATTGCTTTACGCATAGATTGAAGAGACTGATCTAAGTCCACGACCAAAGGATTCTGTTCGCTGCTATTAGAGACCAAATTGTTCCGCTGCAATTGAATGGTATTGTATTCCGTTATTTGATTTTCAACGCTAGCACTCTCGATACCTGAATTTGCAGGAATCAATTGATTGTTATTTGTAGAAGTCATCAAATGGTTGCGCATATAACGAGCCATTGATAATCGGGTATTTAAATCCAACATAAGATTACTTGTCTCCCTCGATTGTGCCATATACATGCTGGAGGCGGCTTCTACGTCCGGCACCAAATTTTGTCTTTTGTAAGAAGAGATATCTTCATCCACATCACCCAATTCGCGTTCAATTCCACTCAAGCGATCAGTGATAAAGAGACTGGTACTAACTGTTATAAGGTTCCTGTCTTTCACCCAATTTTCTTTATAAACGGATATTAATGTATTCAATACATCTTCAGCCCGTTGTGTGGAAACATCTTTATACGACAGATCGATAACAGTTGCTTTTTCCTCGCTTAAAGATGCTGTCAGATTCTGTTTGAATAAATCCGTAGCACTATATAAGTTAGTACGGGAAATATATATCAGAGGCATCTCATTTTTAGTGTAATACGAAGTTGGGACTACTATTATTTTCCCTAATGGGGTGTCGATCGTATCATTAAACTTGCCTTTGATTACGTTGTTAGCAATATCCTTATTATCAGATGTAAAGTCAGAGCACTCAAATGTCCCATCAGCCAACAATTTTATAACAAGCTCTGCAGATTCATTATCTGCCAAATCGGCAAAAGAAACTGTGATTGGGAGATCCGGACCGTATAAGACTTTTTTGTAAAAGGAATCTTTAATCTGATAGTTTACATCCAAATGCAACCGCTTTACTGTTTCCAGAATAATAGAGGGTGACTGTATAGCGATCAACTCATTGTTTACGTTTGTATTGGGTTGAGACAGCCCAAAGTCAGCAAACATAGAAGCTACATCACTCGATATGGATTGACTTTTCGAGTCTTCTTTGATAAGGATAGAAGCTGAACGAATATATATTGGAGGAGTTGTTAATATATAAAAAGTTGCAATACTAATTGTTATAAAAAGAGATATTACAAACCAACGCCACCTGAAAAGGCATAAATATAATAAATCTTGTAGACGAATAAGATCTTCCGTCTGTTTCTGCTCTGTTTTATTATGTTGAACTGAAGTCATTTATGTTTATGTTTTCTTTTTTTATTTAACAATAAGTACAGTGAGTGTAGTTATTAAAGAGGCCACTGACAGCCAAAAAGAAGTGGATATGACATTGTTGCCATTAACGGTTGATTGACGTGCCCGTGTTTTATTAGGTTCCACATAAACTACATCATTTTGTTGTAGATAATAGACAGGTGAGGCATACATATCATGTCCCGAATTTAGATTCACTTTATAAGGAACCTGCTTACCTGCCGTCTGCCGTAAAACGAGAACATTTTCACGTTTTCCATAAATTGTTAGATCTCCAGCCATTCCCAGCGCATCGAGTAAAGTTATTTTATCTCGCTCTATATTATACCTTCCTGGAGTATTGACCTCTCCTAAAACTGAAATAGAAAGGTTGGCAAACTCTACAGTCACAACCGGATCTTTGATCAGGTTATTTGATAACAGCTGATTTTTTATATAACTTGCAATCTCTTCTCGAGTCATTCCATCAACATGTATTTTGCCTAATACCGGAAAATCGATTTCACCCGATGAGCTTACTGTATAACTTGATATTTGCTGATTTTGATTCAGAGATGGGCTTTGCGACTGTCCTACACGATGTGCCACGATAGGCAAGTTAAATAGTTCTGCTAACTGGGAATCCTTGCTACTTATCACTATTGATATCTTATCATCTGTCTTTATTGTTATTTTTATCGGGTTCAGTATTTCCCCCGGTACACCTTGCTGTAAGTCTTGAAAGTAGCTAATATTTTGTGTTGATCCACAAGAATTAAAGATGATGGAAGCCATCAACACAAATAAGAAATGTTTTATTCTCATAATTTATAAATGGATTGTTTTTTGAGATTATTGTCTGTTTCGACGATAGAGAGCTTTAGTTCGTGTCTTTTTATTTTGAATGCCAGCCACATATTACCCAGCATCCATAAAATGATGTTGATAATCAAAAGTAGGCTTACGTCAACATATTGCGATAGGATGATATTATACAAAGTAAATATTAACGATACTGAAATTATAATTATCATTGCTGCTCGCTGACAGATTCCTGCCGCTAGAAGCTTATGATGTATATGACTTTTGTCAGGCATAAAAGGATGCTTTTTCATACGTATGCGACTTATAAAAACTCGCATTACATCAAAGCATGGAATTATTAAAGGAGCAAATGCCAATACAGCGGGATTGAACGAAGCTGTAATATCTACGGGTTGGTTTAATATCTTTATACTAAGAATACATAAAATGATTCCTATTGTCAAGCTACCGGTATCTCCCATGAATATTTTCTTCCCATGATTAACATTGCCAAAGACGTTGTAATAAAAAAATGGAATGAGAGCTCCCAATGCAGCAAAAGCTAGCATCGCAAAAAGCCACTGTTCGAGGTAGATATAAATTAGTCCGTAAAAAAGCAAAGCTGCTCCACTCAGTCCAGAAGCCAGACCGTCAATACCATCAATAAGATTGATTGAGTTGATAACAAATACAATGACTAAAATAGTTAAAGGATATCCTATCCATTCCGACAATCCGTAAATGCCACATATACCATACAAATTATTTATCCATACTCCTCCGGCAATTAATATAACGCCACATAATATCTGAATAATAAATTTAGTACGATAACGAACACCGATCAAGTCATCCGCAATTCCGACTAAATAGAGTATTGTGCTGGCGCAGAAGCCAAACAATAATTCAGGAACGTTACTTCCTTCTTGCTTAAGAATATCCGGTTCCCCTAAAATAAAATCAAGACCAAGCAATAAAGAAATAGAAAAGAAGATAGCAGGATTGAAAGCTAGGCCTCCAAGCCTGGGGATCATTCCATGATGAATTTTTCTCTCATCCGGTAGGTCAAACAACTTTTTTCGAAAAGCAATAAGCAGAATATTTGGAATTAGTATCCATGCAAAGAACATGCAAAGAAAGAAAACCAAACCGATATTTATAATCCAGTAATACATTCTATGAAAATTAAAATTAGATTAGTTAATTATTCCACCTTATGATATAACTTCAATCAGGTCAGTTTCTATCTCGGCAGTTACAACAGCAGCAATACCTTGTATAAGAACTACCACTCGCCTACTTCGCACACCTTTCACTTTCACAAAAACACCTTCAACGCCATCAAAAGGACCGCCAAGTACCCGCACCAAAGTTCCTTTTCTCAAATCGACTTCCTCTGGTTTTAGGTAAGTCATTTTTTCGTGGCAAATACTCGCTACAGCAATGAAGCGTTTCATTTGATCATCAGGAACTATAATTTTTTCTTTACTTCTCGAGTCAATAATGTACTGAAGGTATTCGGTTTTTGACTTGACCTGTTTAATAGCTGTTGGCGTGGCGTGAACAAAGATCAGATTCGTAATAGCAGGAACCAATTCTCTCACTTTACGACCATTTTTCATAGTGAGTGTATAATGCATAGGAATAAAACTCCGAATGCATTCCTTATCCAATAATTTTTTTGTATCCATTTCTTTGCGGAATATCGCACGCATAGCGTACCAACTCGGAATCTCTTGCTTGTACATAAGAATGAATAGTGTGCTATTATCTGGAACTTTATAAGGTTTTATTTCAGATATGAGCATAGCTCTGGTTCCATGAAATATTACAATATAATGTATTCCAATTAGTTATAGATATAAAGTGTATAATACAGCAGATTTTTTATTTATTTACAACACACTTATGTGTTAAATAAAAATTCTCAATAAGTAGTTATGATCTCGCTGTATGCACATCTCTTGCTAAGAGATATGTTTTTATTGTATTAGATTATCTATCAAGTATATACGCAAACGGATAGAAAGCTTTCACTAAACATTTTTATATTTTAAATAATTTCCTTAAAAAAAGCTTCAGAACTATCTTCTTGTTTTCAATATTTTGTATACTTTTGCAGTATTAAACATATCTCTTAGCAAGAGATATCTATATTTAAGAATCATTTTAATACTACAATAGAGATTTAAGTATCATATTATTAGCCCTGTCTATTATAGATGTATCTAATGCTGCTAGATAGATCTGTGTGGTTACTTCTGAATCATGCCCCATTCCTTCACTTATTACCGTAACAGGAATATTCTTACTTTTTGCTATACTAGCCCATGAATGACGAGCCACATACATAGTTAAAGGAATAGATAGTCCTAATTTACTTCCAATAATTTTCAAATTACGGTTTATAAGGCAAGACGCATTCTTGTATTGACTTCTTTCATCTTTCTCGGCACTTTTAATAATGGGGAGTAAGTATGAAGACTCATTAGGAGGATACTTATCTACAATATCCTGCATACACTGCTCCCATTTAATAAATAGTTGCTGACCTGTCTTTTTTCTGCGATATGACAACACTCCTCCACTAAGATCTTTCTTCTTGAGGTAAGCCATATCCACAAACGACATTCCTCTTGTGTAGAAACTAAATAGAAACATATCACGCACATAATCCAATGTTGGGTAAGGAGCCAGATTCAAATCTCTTATTTGCTTAATGACTTTAAAAGAAACTGCTCTTTTAATGGTTTTTTCAATGCCGGTATATACATATTTGAATGGATATTTCTGTTCTGTCAAACCTTTCTCCACACTACGATTATACACAGCTCGAAGTATCCTCATATAAAATGATGAACTATTCTGACTTACACCATTAGATCTTAAGTAAGCCTCATACTCTGTCATTAGCTCCGAATTAATGTCGTAAGGATATAAATCCTTTCCATTTCTAAAATGCATAAAACTATTTAAGGTAGTTTTATATGTCTCACTAGTTCTAATTCTACCAAATTGTTTGAGTCGGACAATCAACTGCTGCATAAAGACAAAAAAGGAAGTCCCTCGAATCTGCTTTTCAAAACTTGAGACAACTTCATCTACGGTATAAGAAACTCCTCTTTTACTAAATACGTCTATAATATTTGCAAGCCTTTCTGTATCCAACACTATCTTTTCTTCTATAGACAGGAGATAATTCTTTCTGTTTTCATCAAACAGAGGCAGGATAATATTTGCACCACGTTTGTTCCACTCACCAGGAAAGATTTTATAATCTGTATTTATCTGCCTGGTTACTCGATTATGAATAAGTTGATAATAGAGCGCACCTTCCCTATTTTCGACAATGGAAGGTCTGATTTTCACTTTTACTGATGTCATGATTTACTAATTGAAAACTAATTATTTATATTACTTTGCTTTGTTTTCTTTCAACAAATATGAATAGGCAGAAATTTAATCGCCTATTGACTTGGATCCCAATAATAGAATCTTAGTATATTTCTATACTATCAGATATACCTATTTGAGACTTGTCATATTTCACCAAAAGACACTATTCACATATTGGAAAAGGAAATTTTGCTATTTTCCTCTTCCAAAAATGTATAGGATGAAAACTTTTGGTTTCTTTTTTATAACGCTCCTCACAGTTTAGCTTTTAATTGAATTTGAAGGATAGTTTAAATTCGCGATTGGCATACTGTTGCGATTATGTTTCTTGAAGTCAGTTCTTCTTACTGGTCTTACTATATCTTTGCTTACTCCGATAATAATTCTATACATTTATAAAAGTCTTTTTGATGTTTCTATAACTGAAATCTCTTTCAATTTGTAAAACATTAGGTACAATATAATTTCGAAGAAACGGTATTCATTCAATCTTATTTATACATCTCTAAATTTATAATCAAACATAATCTCTGATTTTTTTAAGATTAAACCGTAAGTCAAAAGGCTTTTTACAACCCATCAGAACAGCTTTTTTTCGAATCGCAAATTTAATACATTCCCTTGTCTGGATGGTTTATTTTTGGCTTTTTAAGATTTCTTTTTGAGGCCTATCGGTAAGTTTGTATTCATTTTTTAGCATCTCACATGTTTTTGCGGTTCGTTTACATAATTGTTGTTAAGGATGATTAATTTTCATTTACCCCTAATCATTAATTGTTTTTGAAAATATGAAAATGCTCATTTTGCAGTATAGTGTAGTTTTCTATTTTTATATGTAAAAGTTCCCTCCTCCACCCACCGTTTTTAGTACAGAAAAGGCCGGTGTTTTTCAAAAAATACTTTAGCTCCAATCTCAGGATTCTTCTCCATACTTACATCAATTATCAGTTCGTGTAATAGCTTGTCTTCTAATTTAAAACTCTCAAAAAAAGCAGCAATTTCGGGCTTGTCTTCTTTAAACCCGCGCCGAGATATAACCTGAATATTATCTGTAGGATATATACCTTTTGGATCACTCAATTTTTTGAGTTCAAATTCAGTCCACATAAAATGTGGTTTCCAACCTGTTATTACAATCCACTCTTTATTTTTCTCTGCCTTTTTCAAGGCTGTTATCATAGACGTTTCGGAAGAGGAAATCTGAGAGTAATCGAGATTATAAGCGGTTATTGCTTTTTCTGTATTAGCATGGATTCCTGCTCCTGAAGCAATTCCATAAATTTTCTTGTCAAACTTGTCTTTATTTTCATTCAACTCTTCTATAGACTCTATATTAACGTAGGCAGGAACAACAAGCCCGGTTACACCATCGTCAAAAACAGTTCCTAATAAATCTAGTTTATGCCCGTATTTAGCCCAATAATCTTTTTGTGTATGAGGAAGCCATGCATCCATATATATATCAGCATCACCACGAGATAGAGCTGTATAAATTGGACCTGGTTCTATACGCTTTAAGGTTACCGTATATCCTTTATCCTCTAACATAACCTTTGCCAAATATGTAATAGCGATACCCTCCGCCCAATTCGGATATAGTATCAGTACATCTTGCTTATGACGAGGCTCACAAGATGTAAGACCGAGCAATAAGAATGAGAGTAGAATGTATATTATCTTATTCATTTCTGTTCCTCCTTTTCTTTACCTAAAAGTTGTGTCATTCTATCTAATATAATCGCTAATATTACAATACAAAACCCTGCTTCGAAACCCAAAGCAACATCGGCCTGCTGAATACCCGCATATACACTTTCGCCCAGTCCTCCGGCTCCTACCATTGAGGCAATAACGACCATCGATAGAGACAACATAATTACCTGATTAATACCAGCCAAAATAGTCGTCATGGCTAATGGCATTTGCACTTTGAACAAAGTCTGACGTCTTGTACAACCAAAGGCAACAGAAGCTTCTACAACCTCTTTCGGTACACTCTTTATTCCCAGAGCTGTCATCCTAACAGCCGGAGGCAATGAAAAAATAACCGTGGCCAAAACACCCGGCACATTACCTACCGAAAAGAATAAAATTGCCGGAATCAAATAAACAAAAGCGGGCATTGTTTGCATAAAGTCTAGTAATGGGCGAATTATAGCATAGGCTTTTTTATTGTATGCGCACCATATACCTAGAGGTATGCCAATCATCAACACAATAAGCGTTGCTACCAATACCAGGATAAACGTATCCATTGTTTGTTCCCAAAAGCCCATCCAGTAAATAAGCAGAAGCCCTAAAACACAAAAGAGTGGGAATCCTATCAGTGTTGCTATATTGTTTTGCCAGGATTTATGATTTCCTAAGGATTTCTTTTTAATAATAAAAGCGATCAGTGCCACAATCGCAATAATCATGTAGAACGGAACATACCCGAGTAATTCTTGTAACACATCAACGCTATTATCTATCATAATGGTTATCTGACGAAAGAGCGGTGCTGCTGTATCTGACAACCAATCTACAAAACGTTCTATATACTTACCTATATCTAGTTTATTCATATTTAACTTGCATTTTCTATTATTTCTTTAACAGCTTCTTCGTCATATCCTGTAACCATAGCTACTACATCAGAATATCTTATACAGCCTATTAGCCTCTCATTACAGTCAACTACAGCCAAAGGATATTTTTGATTTATAAACAATGGGAGCATATCCGATACAGAGTGATCTTCCATTACTTTAGGAATATCCATCAATATAGATTCCAAACCCTTTTCTCCGGCAGCAATTTTACGTTCAACATCTTTTTTTCTTACATAGCCCTTAAACTTGTTATCCTCGCTTATAACTGCCACAAATCGTAAAGTGTGACGCTCCATCAACCTCAGTGCCGATGCCAAACCATCCTTTGCTAACTGCACTCTTGCTCTAAATGGTTCCATTATTGTAGAAGCTGTTATAATTTTAGATAAATCAACATTTCCGATAAAAGCTTTTACATAATCATCGGCAGGGTTCATCAAGATATCCTCGGGGCTACCTTGCTGAACAATCACCCCATCTTTCATAATCGCAATAGTGTTTCCTAACTTTAAAGCCTCATCAAGGTCATGTGTAATAAAGATGATGGTCTTTTTAAGTTTTTGTTGAATATCCAACAGATCGTCTTGCATTTGTGATCTGATCAGTGGGTCTAATGCGCTAAAGGCTTCATCCATTAAAAGAATCTGAGAATCGGTAGCTATGGCTCGGGCAATTCCAACACGCTGCTGCATTCCACCACTCAGTTGATAAGGGTATTCATTCTCATAGCCTGACAGACCAACTATTTTTATTATTTCTTTTGCTTTTTTATAACGCTCTTTCAGATTTATATCCTGAATCTCGAGGCCAAAAGCAACATTGTCTATTATTGTCTTATGAGGTAAAAGTCCAAAATTCTGAAACACCATTCCTACTTTTTTTCTGCGAAGATTTAACAACTTAGATTTATTCATTTTTGTTATATCTTCTCCATCGATAGAAATGCTACCTGATGTAGGTACATTCAACATATTAAAGCACCTGAGCAAGGACGATTTTCCACTACCCGACAAACCCATTACAACAAATATTTCACCTTCTTTAATCGAAAGACTTACATTATTGACTGCAATTGTACATTTTGTTCTTTGGTGAATTTCTTTTTTTGATTTTCCGCTTTTCAGCATTCTTAGAGCTTGCTTCTTGGCTGTTCCAAATATCAGAAACAAGTTCTTCATTTCTATTTTATTCATATTTATTATTGATTAAAATAATATCCTATATTTATATTAAAGCGACTATTCCATCTGGCATTTGCAGTCCCTTTACCTAAACCTTCTCCAAAGTTAGATGTCAGCCACGGTTGATTTTTACCCAAAGCGAAATCAACATACGTATATATGGGCCCCATAGAGACAAGTGCTCCGGGAATAAGGTGTTGTGTATTAAAATATTCTTTTTTATGTTTATCGACTATCGAATAGTCTATATATGGTTGTATATATTTTATAAATTTTCTGTTAATAGGTATCATGTATGCTAATCCTAGAACATAAATATTTCCTTTAGCCGCAACATCATAAGCTGCACCATAAGCAGCCATCTGGAGGATGTCCAGTTTTTCTTTATTATTACCCTGAGCATTATAATTATATGAGATCAACTCTCCTTTAAAATTCCATTTATTATAATCAGCGACTACATGTAGTGCAGTACTAATTCCCCATTTTCGACTATTGAGCTCTTTATTATATATACTTCCTAGTTGTCCGGAAACGCCGAACTCGATATTTTCATTCAATTTATATCGGGCTCTTAAATTGAATTGATCCAATTCTCTGATATTTGCATCCGCCAGGGTATTACCGACATAACCTGTAGTAGGAACAACAGCATAAGAATACCTTCCATTGCCAACATCATTATCCAAAGTATTATCCGAGATAGAACCCTTTGGAGCTGCTTGTCTGAAATAAGCAAAATCAAAATGCCATTGACTTAATTGATATGATAAGCCTATCCCTGTGTTATAAGTATCTTCCAATCCCATATAATAGGGAATCTGAAACCACCACGAATGGGACGCAAAATCTCCTATTCCGAAAGGTTTTTGAAATACACCTCCTTTAATATATAGATTCTGATCAATTTGGTATCCGATATAACCATGATGTAAGAAGTGGGCTTTAGAATCGGGATAGAAACGATATTGAAAGCTTAAATCAAATCCTGATTTATGGGCATCGGCTGACAAATACCACGTATCGAGTTTTATGTAGGTATTTAAAGCTTTATTACTTTTTTCATAATTCTCTACTGATGTGTTAAAACGAATTGCTCCACCCAATTTGAAAAAATCTTCTTTTTCTTGTGCTCTCAGAGAAGACTCAAAAATGGTTATAGCACAAATAAATAATATCCTTTTCATTATCTGACGGATTGATCATAAGAATACCTTCTTTGAAATAATCAAAGAAAATAATCATTTTTGAAATGCTATCTTGCAAAACAAAGGGGCATAACGCTACTAGTTAGAAGTCAATTTAAAAAGACTTGATACTACATTATGCGATATTAATAAATAGAATCCAGAGCATAGATACGACTGTATGCCAAAGAATTTCGGTCTTGATTTTATTAAATAGTCAACTCTAGATTATTAGAAGATTTTCTCCTAACTGGCGACAAAGTTAACAAAAAACTATAATTACGGAAAGGATTTGCATGAATAATCGAAGAACAGGTTTCATTTTGATAGTATAAATAGGCATATTTTTCAGGAAAACGAAGAGAGATAAGGACACTTTTTAGTAGTTTTTAATTTTGCTGAAAACTATAAATAAACAGAACTGACAGAATATAAAATCTTACCAGTTCTCACCTATAAAGATCTATATTTTCAGCTATTTATCCGAGTATAAACCTATACTGTTTCCTTCACTGTCGATGAATGTAGCAAAGTACCCTACCCCTTCGGCTTCAATCTTTGTTTTTGGAATAATTCTTTTCCCTCCGCTTTTCACGATATTATCTAATGCTGTTTCGATACTTTCAACAGAGAAACTTATCAAAACCCCATCTTTTGAAGGGTTAAAGTCCGGCGCGTAAGATATAGCTCCGGGACATTTACCTGATTCTTCGGGAAAGAATGCCATTTTCTCATGACCGAAGTCCATAGCGTTAAAACTTATGCCCAGTACCAATTCGTAGAATTTTACAGCTCTATTGAAATCTACAGAAGGGATTTCAAAAAATGCAACTAGCTTTTTCATTTCATTTTTGATTTTTAGTGAATAAATATTGACAATACAAAGCTAAAAGTTGCATTTCCCTTATACTTGGAAAAAAAGGACATCTATCTTTTAAAGAGAAAAGTAGTCGGAATATGGATCACATATCGCAAGATATTCACCCGGAGTATATCCCGAAAAATGTTTGAATTCACTTATCAAATGCGATTGATCGTAAAACTCACAGATGTATGCAAGCTCTGTAAGATTTGTAGAAGGTCTGGTTTGTAAAATATATAATGCTCGTTGAAAACGGATTATCCGCAAGAATTCTTTAGGATTCAACCCTACATATTCTGTAAAGATACGTTTGAATTGCTTATAACCTAGACAGCTGATACCAGCCAAGGACTCAATTCCTACATGCCCCATATTAACAGCATTTACTGTGGCTTGCATTCGCCTCAAATTATATTCTTTGGAATGAAAATATTGCTTCTTCAAGAATGATTCAATCATTTGGACGCACACTCTATTATCGTATGTATCCAGAAGTAGTTTACCCAGCTCCAATATTTCAATATTGTCGAGTAAGTCAAGCGCAATAGACTGTTCTTTAAATTCGTGCATCGGCTCTTTGAAAAACATGCGTGCTCCAAATGCATGAAACGTAACGCAAATCATATCAGTAATACCTGATTGAATAAGGTTGGAATATGTAGTAGATTGTCCACTAATAAACATCTGAGGTAAAAGACTATTATTACACTCTATTGACAGAGGGCTTCCCCGATGAAAGAATAGATTGATGTTCCCGGTTGGTATTATACCTTGCACATGATTTGCCGCATTTGCTTTTAAGAACCAATAGTTCTTAATGTAAGGCGACAATTCAATACTGGGCTGTACAATTTCAAAAGAGTCCATCGTACAAAGATAGTTAACCTCAACTTTGATAAATTGTAAAAAAGGGACATTTATAAGCAAACTGAATCTATAAAAGGAAATCGTCAATTTTAAATTTTTCTGATCATTTCAAATTGTTTTCCTTTCACTTCAATATTCTTTGCTTTTATAAAATTTGTCATCGAATCACATGATACATCCGTATTCACAATTTTCAGAATCGAATTTTTATTCAAATTTAAAATCTCTTTTAATAATAGAGATGCAATCCCCTGCCTTCTATATTTTTTGTCAACAGCTATTTGAGTAAGATCTCCCGATATAGGTTCGAAAACACAGTATCCGACTATTCGTCCATCGACAAATACTCCCAAACAAATAAAATCATCAACAGCCCGCTGTATAGATTCAAAACTATTCTGCCACGAAGGAGTAAAATCCCAAAATTCAGTAAACAAATCCAATTGATCGATACTTATCCGTTTAACAGAATATAAAGTATCTGATTCTTTTATAAGATTGCTTATATGCTCATTTGTTTGCATCGCATAATAGAATTCACGAGTTACTTCAAATCCAAGATTTCTGTATACGGAAACAGCTTTCGTATTGTGTTGCAACACTTCTAGCAAATATTGTTTAATCCCGGCTTCTCTTAAAAATGGTATAGAATATTCAAAGACCTGAGTAGCTAAACCTTGTCCTCGATATTCTTTCAGAGTTCCTGTTCCCGTATCGTATGCTGTGCGTATTCCTTTGAAGTCTCCAATTCCATTTAAAGTAAATACAACTATTTTATCTCCATCAAATGCAGCAAATGACAATTCAGGATCAAATCCACGCCTTTTAAGCATAGTTTGGAGTTGTACCTTATTGATTTGTACTTCATAGTTGGCAAAAGCTTGATTAAAAGCTTCATATATTACGTCGAAGTGTATATCTTTCAAGGACTTTACTTTTATTTCCTTCATATCTCACTTAATATCATTTTCACTTTTTCATAGCTTCTGCTTTCATATTTGCGGGCATTTTTTCTATAGCATAACGTAAGGCTGTACGAGGCATTACTGATTTATGTTTCATCACATAATCAAACACTCTTTTCTGATAGGCTTCACTTTTTTTCTGTGTTTCGCTGGCTGCTTTCAGCATCCAACCATATCCCTTTTGTACCAAATCATCTTTATCTAAGAGCAATATATCTGCAATTTCAAACACATCATCTAAAAATAGACCTTTACGGGCAGGAATAATCAATGTAACGGCTGCTGCCCGCTTTACCCAACGACTAGAAGATTTTGCCCATTTTTTCAGTTCTGATATATATTCGGGATACATCATCACGAATGTACCGATAGTATGATTACAGAGAGTATCGCAATCAGCCCAGTTATTAACGTAGTTGTGTAACCAATATTCGAAAATCTCAAAATCAGCAGGTTCATATTGTTTATGTAAAGATTCTGCCCAAATGCAAGCAACAACCGATTCTTCCAAGTAGCCGGACTGCCACAGCTCTTCACACAAGTCGAATATCTCCTGTTTAGAAAGTCCCTTCATCTGTTTAAGGCTCTCCTTCGCTATTTTAGTGACTTCCCCCATTCGCACACCATGTACCTTAGCAGCTTCCCCTTCTTTGAAAAATCGAGAGCTAGTATTAAGTGTACTTTCATCAATACACATTATCAATGACTGACGAACCTGTTCTACTATATTATCCATTTTTAAATGATAAGCAATTAAACGATACTAGTTATTTGGCCTTTTAATTTCATAAAGAACATGCTTGCACAAAGGGTTCTGTTTTTCTATTTTGGGATGATCAAAATACCCTTGAAGATGCATACCAATTCGTTTCATTACTTTTTCAGAATCAATATTTAGAACAGAGGTAAATGATACAATCTTATCGAAATTTAAAATATCAAAGCCATAATTAAGGCATGCTGTTGCAGCCTCAGCAGCTAATCCTCTCTTCCAGAATTCCTTTCTAAATCTCCAACCTATTTCTACACATGGCGTAAAATAAGAGTCAAAAGTAGGGATGGAAAATCCGGTAAATCCAATAAATTCTTCCGTAGATTTTTCCTCAACCACAAACAGTCCAAAATTATGTTTCTCAAAGTGTAACTTAATTCTATCCATAAAATCGAGAGTTTCTGAATAAGATAAAGTCTTAGGAAAAAACCTCATAACACCCTTATCCATATTCATTGCTGCAAACGGCTCAATATCTGAATCTTTCCAATGTCTTAATCTCAACCGATCAGTCGTTAAAATATAATCTGTCATTTTCTCTTTTAATATCAATTGATGATGATAGTTATGCTATTCTTTGAAGACAAAATATCTTTTTTTAACTTATATTTACCGACAATAGATTTGTAAAACAAAGTTATCATAATTTTAATCCTTAATATCTTTCATAGTAAAAGAAATAAGTACTTCTTTATTATAAAGCTACTGCCCTCATGCCAACTTAGCTCGCTTCCAATTGCGAGTCCAGTGCTCACCAGTTTTCACATGACCTTTGCGGACGTATTTGAAAACATTATGCATGAATTCCGAAACGGGATATTCTCCAATATTGCGAGAGACAACACCAACTCGGGGACTCTAGGAAAATCAAATATTGATGCATAAAACTTCACTTCTTCCCATGAAAGTCATTTATCCATCTGGCGCGCGGCGAAAATAAAATAATGTTCTTCGATACGTTTATACTCAATAGAGTGAAGAGCATAAAGGTTTTCTCCCAAAAGCTCTATATCTCCTAAATCATTCTAAAAACATCTTATTTAAACTTGGATCAAAAAAAGACAGATTATATATAACAGATTCTGAGTAACCCTCTCTTGTAATCTTAGCTATCCATGTAATTACAGATGGACTAGTAACTACATGAGATATATTTATAGATACGTCCGGATATTTGCTCTGTATCTCCACAGAAGACGCTGACAAATCTTTAGTCAATATAGCATATTCTATTTCAAAATGTTTTTTATACGGTTCACTCAGGGATCCTGTTCCTACTATATCTTTAGAATCAGCTAAGTCTAGTAATACTCCATCAGCTTTGACAGGAATGCGGCTACCGTTAATAGTAACAGAGGTTATGCCAAGTAAATTGTAATCCGCCTTTTGCTCCGGAGCGTTATCTTCACTGCATGAAAAGA
This sequence comes from Dysgonomonas mossii, assembly GCF_004569505.1. NCBI lineage: Bacteria > Pseudomonadati > Bacteroidota > Bacteroidia > Bacteroidales > Dysgonomonadaceae > Dysgonomonas > Dysgonomonas mossii. The sequence continues at coordinate 87,729 of NZ_SPPK01000004.1, read as the reverse complement.
AGGTAAAAACGGTAAGAATTAACACAAAACAGTGACACAAACTAACTTTTATATTTTTCATTAGAATTTATTATTTAGTAGTTAACTTTATATCTATAAATTATTGGATCTTAATCCAAGGTTATTTTTTAAAATCGCACAAAATTAACTATTATTTAGTAAATAAACGTGAATTTTAATATAATTTCCCATAGAAACATTTATTATCCATGTAACTTACTGTTAGTGAATTTAAAAGATTATAGATACTAATTTTTAGTATTACGTTCTCCTCTATTCTTTACTATACCTGTATATTTTTTACAATTGAAAAAACTTGCTGACATACTGTTGTCATAATGGGGTGATACATTTGTATTGTAGTTAAATTTTTAAACATCAGAATTATGAAAATCAAACCTTACCTGTCATTTAATGGCAATGCAGAAGAAGCACTTAACTTTTATACCGAAGTATTTAATGGTACTGTCGGAGAAATTTTTCGCTATGGAGAATATCAGGCAATGGAAAGTCCTGCCGAATACAAAGACAAGATAATCCATTCCGACCTTGACTTTAATGGCTGTACTATAAGCATGGCTGATATTTTACCGGACACAAAGGCTAACTTTGGTTCTTTGGGGCATACACTCACTATATTTTGTGACACAGAAGAACAACTGAAAGACATTTATACTAAACTAGGCGTAGGTGGGCAAATAAAATGTGAACTTAGCCAACCACCTTATGCCAAACTTTATGCCGAGATTATCGATAAATTTGGCGTACTTTGGGCATTGATTATAGAGTAAAAATGAGAACATGAATAAAGAGTTAAACCGACTTGATCGCATATCGGCACTACTGATACAATTACAGTCACGCCCCGTTGTCAAAGCGTCTGAAATGGCAGAACGCTTCGACGTGAGCCTGCGCACAATATATCGTGACATGCATACATTGTCTGAAGCTGGAGTGCCGATATGCGGAAATTCGGGAGTTGGTTATTCTTTAATAGAAGGCTACAGGTTACCTTCTCTCATGTTTACAAAAGAGGAAGCAATTGCTTTCCTCACAGCCGAAAAAATTATTGAGCAACTTACCGATACCCAAAACAGCAACTACTTTCGCCAGGGAATGGATAAGATACGAGCTGCTTTACGATCTGTGGACAAGAAATATCTCCACGATATGGACGACAGTATAGCGGTATATAAAAGTCGGAATGCGGGAGAAAGTCTACCAAATATAATGCAAACGATCTTAAATAGTATAAACGACAAGTTGGTCATAGAAGTAGACTACACGAATGCAGACGAAAGTAAGACCAGAAGAGCATTGGAAGCTGTGGGCATAACTTATTCATACCCTCGCTGGTATCTATCCGCTTGGTGTCACTTACGAAAAAAGTACCGAATATTTAGGCTTGATCGTATAGGCAACATAAAAACAACAGAAGATAAACATACAAAAGTTCATCCTGCTCTGGAATCGCTTCTCGGATGTGATGATCCTCAATGTTTGACCGAAGTTGTTTTACGTACAAGTAAAGAGGTTTCTAAACATTTTGCCGACCGATGCTATTTTATGGGACTGACCGAAGAGAAAGAACTTGCAGACGGACGGATAGAACAAATCTACATGGCTTACTCGCTCGAAGGACTAGCTAGATGGGTGTTGGCAAATGCCGATACAACAACGGTTGTTAAACCCGTTGAAATAAAAGAGATTATTAAACAAATTATTGAAAAATTAGACTTATGAAAATAAATAGCACAGAGATAAAAAATCTCGAATCGATAAAGACAATTGCAATTTCGCATACAGGAGATTATTCAGGTATTGGAAACGTATTTGAGAAATTAGCCGCATGGGCAGGAGCCAATAATCTTTGGGAGGCTTCTCCTAAAATGGCCGGAGTTTATCATGATGATCCAATGAATACCCCTGTCGAAAAATTACGTTCGGAAGCCTGTTTGGAAGATCTTTCGGACATCGAACCCGAAGATGGGATGAAACGCTATACAATAACTGGTGGCAAGTATTTTGTAATGCAGGTAGAGGTTACAATGTCCGAATATGATGAAGCCTGGAAGAAGGTATATGTGGACATTAACGAAAAAGGATATGAATGTGACTCAAGAGACCACTATGAGTTATATGTGAGTTGCGAAGGTGATGTGCAAGATCCCAGTGCTCCATGGATAGTAGAATTATGCATTCCTGTGAAATAAGCACCTTCACAACAAAATAACAATATGTAGAATAGCTGTGTAGTATATGTTTAGCACAGCTATTTTTATATTATCTTTAAAAGATGGGAACAGAAACACCCTTAGTAGACAAAGACTATCTATTATTAAAAACTGAAGGTAAAGGAGCTTGGACTTTTGTTGAAATACCTGAAATACCTATGCCTAAAACATCTTTCGGAATGCTAAAAGTAAAGGGAAAGATAGATGATTATGCGTTTTCCAATACACACCTAATGCCTATTGGGAATGGACATGTGGGGTTGGCTGTTAGAGCTGAAATAAGGAAAAAGATAAAAAAGCAAGCAGGAGATATAGTACATATCACTATTTATGAGGACAAAACATCTTTAATAATCCCTCAGGAATTACTTCTGTGTTTGGAATATGAAGATGGAGTTCTTGGAAAATTTGAGATTTATACAGACGGGCAGAAAAAAGCATTTATAAATTGGATTAATTCTGCAAAAACGGAACAAACTAAAGCAGATCGGATTGCCAAAACTATCAGCATGATACAAAAAGGAGAGAAATTCTATTAACCAATATAAGCGATGGAAGGACAAATGCTATTAAGAGATGCGGATATATTCCCATCAGACAAGATTCTTGAAGATGCACTAGGTGAAGGGTAACGCATTAGTGTCTTTTCTTGAAGCTGTTACAAACAAAGAATATGCTCTAACCCTCGAATGGAGATACTATAATGATGGTAAAGCATGGCTAGGTAAGGCAGTGTATAAGAAAAAAACTATCTTTTGGCTTTCTGTATGGGAAGGCTTTTTCAAAACGAGCTTCTTTTTTACGGAAAAGCACCTTGAAGCAATTGCAAAACTTGATATTTCGGGAACAATCAAGGATGAATTTGCCAAGGCAAAAACTATTGGGAAACTAATTCCGATGATTTTTGATGTAAATAAAGAGAATCAGCTTGGCGATTTATTGACGGTAGTTTGGTTCAAGAAAAGTCTGAAATAAAGAATCTATAAAGAACTTTTCTCAATCAAAGCATTATCTCATATAATAAAAAAAGACTTACAGTTCTTTGTAAGTCTTTTTCATTGTAGCGGGACCGAGAATTGAACTCGGGACCTCATGATTATGAAAAATAAAACAACCTATTTTATGATATTTTACATTTCTACTTTTTATTTATTAATAATTAATTATCAATGATTTGATTGAATATTTTTCAAGTTTATTTTTGTAATATATATGTATTTTTATCTATATTTGCACGAGTAGTATGTACATAGTATGTACATTTATTTATCTTAAATAAAGGACTTGAATGCTATTAAGGGATAGTTAGTATGTACATTAATAGACACAACCATATGAAAGAAAAAATAGAAACCATTAACCAAAAACAAAAAGACAATGTAAAAGTTGCAAGCTTTTTAGATACAAGAAGAGCCAATTATGATGGGTTGTATTTTGTCAGAACTAGGGTTACTTTGGTGAAAAAGCAAAAATATTATCCTACAGGAATAGCTATGACTATTCAAGACTGGCAACGGTTACCTAAAGCTAGAGAATCTAAGCTTGTAGAGGCTAGGCGAAGTATAGAAGCGTCATCACAAGTAATATTTAATGCAGTTAAACAGCTCTGCGAATTTAATGCCTTTAGCTTCGACAGATTAGAGACATTGTTAGGTAGAGGAAATAAACAGAGTGTTAATACAGCTTTTAAACATAAGATTCAGAAACTAATTGATGCAGACAAACTAAATACTGCTGAGTTTTATCAGGGTGCTTTAAATGCTTTCGTTTGTTTCAAATGTGGTAAGTGGTGTAAACGAAAAGAAATGCAGAAATGTAGTAAAGATATTCAAGAATTAACTTTTCAGGATATTACTGCTGAACAAATGCAACGATTTGAGAAAGAAGCATTAGAACATGGATATACGAAAACAACTATTGCTATGCGTATGCGTGCGATGCGGACAATTTGCAATATTGCTTTAAGTGATGGTACAATAAGACCGAGTGATTATTGTTTTAAAAAAGGCTCTCAAAACTCATATACCATAAAAAAAACAGGTAGCAGAAAAATAGCATTGACATTGGATGATATTAAAATAATAGCAAATGTTGCTATAAAAGAAAGGAATCGTAAAATGTCAAGAGATTTATTCTTATTTTCTTTCTGGGCTAATGGAATGAATTTTGCAGACCTGATTCGTTTAAAATGGTCTGACTACAGCAGAAAGACAAATGAATTTACGTTTATTAGAGAGAAGACAAAGAGTACCGCTACGGAGGATCTGTATATATCTTTTCCTTTATTTCCAAAAATGAAAGAAATTATTGAAGAGTGGGGTAATAATATGAATAAAGAGAGTTATGTCTTTTCATTTCTGAAAGGTGATGAGTCATATGCTGATGAAATAAGACTGACAAAGAATATTACTTATGTTGTTAATAGTAATATTAAAAAACTTATCAAGTCTATAAATGATAATTTACCCGAAGAAAAGCATCTTCCTGAGAATGTAAGCACATATGCGGCTCGGCATTCCTATGGGACAATATTGGCTCATAACAGAGTGCCTGAATCTTATATTGGTTTTGCTTTGGGACACTCTAATAAATCAGTAACAGGTTCGTATATTGAAGGATACAGCATAGAAGACAGGCTTCAATATAATTCCTTACTACAGTTTCAATAAATAATTATCTTTGAATAGCCTATATAGTTGAATAGTAGACCGATATAATAAAATTAGAGTAACCCCCGACTATAGGAAAATGAGCTTATATTATATAATTATTATGAGCAAATACGATAGCTTCTGTAATATTTTTTACATTAAGTTTTTGATAAATATTTTTCTTATGAAATTTAATTGTATTTATATTAAGATAAATTGTTTCAGCTATTTGTTTATTTGATAAACCTTGTGCAGAAAGCTTAAGTATAACGTTTTCTATCTTTGATAGGGAAACAACTTCGGTCGATCTCCATCTTTTTCCTTCAAAGGAATATCTCAGTCTATGTAGACCCCCAGATTTATTAATATATACGTTTCCAGATTTTTTTTCTGTAGATAGCATTACAGAACATAGAGCTAGCCATATATTACCTTTTGGTGTTAGCAATATAGGTGTTAATTTATGATTAATCATTGTTGTTGATTTGTTCTTTTGAAGTAATCTAAAGTCATATGAAATTGTAAATTTAAGTCTGTCTTCTATTGGTTGTTGATAAAAAAAAGCAAATCCTTTTTTATTTATTTCAAGTAACATATCTATATCTTCTTGGGGTAAGTTTTTTTCATAAAATGAATATCCCATTTTTAACACATCTTCTCTTAAATAACCATTTAAAAATAAAGGATTTTGAGAAACGTATAAGAATCCTCTACTTAAATAGTTAATAACATATAGGCTTTCCCCTGATACTCTACTCATTGCATCTAGGGTATCAATGAGTAGTTGTGATATTTTATAATAAATAGTACCATTGCACTCTTCATCAGTAACCCCTTCAAAAAAATCGTCTAAATTGAATAACATAAATTCTTCATTTTAAATAGATATGTAAAGATGGATTATAGTATTTTTAGTAAAAAAAGAAAAACTACCCAAAAGGGTAAAGGTAGTTATTATTTAATAAAATATTTTTGTATACATAAATAAAACAGAACTCATATTCAATAAATGCTCGTTTTTTAGTGATTTTCAAATGTTTTCTGTGTGTTTAAAATTTGATTTTCATATTATTACGGCTGTATTTGTGATTGGTCGCTAATCATCTACTTCAAACTTTATTCTGTAAGTTTCTAATAAATAACAATTTAAAGTTTTTATCATGGAGCACTTAATACGACAATTTGAGAATTTTTCTTTATGGAGGTTTTCCAATGCAAGTTTAAAGGAGGCTTCAAGTTTTATAATTGAAACAAATTATAAATCTCATTTGGGGTATTATCCTACAACTATAAAAAGGGAAATTGAAGAGTTATATAAGAGAGAAAAATGCTGGCTTCAAGATTCATTTTTTTATGGAATAAGAAATAATCAAGGAAATATAATAGGAACTATTAGAACTTTAAGATGGACTAAAAAATATGTTTTACCAATACAAGCAGTATTTGATATTAATATTGACAATATTCAAGAGAAAGAAACTAAAACGCCGAATATCTGGCATATTGGTTGTTTAGCTATTGACTCTTTTTCTTTAGGGAAGGCTAGTTCTGTTATTTTAAAAATATTATTGGTACAAGCATTATTTCATATCTGTTCTAATGAATCAATAATGTTTGCAGAGTGTGATCGTAAATTATATGAGAAAATAAGATTGCTAGGTATATATATGCTTCAAGCAGGAGAGTCTAAAAATCATATTGGTTCTGAAACAATTCCTGTCTATAATATATCAAGAAATTTAAAACCTTTTCTATGGAAACAACAAAGGTATCTTTATATAGCAGAAACAGAATCTATATTTCAGATGAAGAACAAGAAAGAATACGAAACTACCGAATTCTTGTTGGAGGAGTAGGTTTGGCGAGTGGAATAGTAGAATGTGCATTAAGACTTGGTTTTGAGAATATATGTGTCATTGATGGAGATTGTGTAGAGGAGTCTAACTTAAATAGACAGAATTATTTAATGTCTGACATAGATGAGTTGAAAACTAAGTCAATATATAACAGATTAAAAGCGATAAATCAAAATGCTAATATAACATATCATTCAATATTTCTGACAGAGGAAAATCTTGAAGATTATGTATCATTAGATGCATATGATATTGCGATTAATGCTCTTGATTTTACATCGAATGTTCCTTTTCTTTTTGACGATGTATGCCTAAGTCACAATATTCCAATATTACATCCTTATAATTTAGGGTGGGCAGGTTGTGTATTTATCATAAATAGAGAAAGCTTGAAGTTAAATACATTTTATGATACATGTGAAGGATTTGAGGCATATTTTGTCTCCTATGTAATAACACATTTGAAACACTTGAATAATCGAAAAAAATGGTTGGAAGAAGTGCTTGAGGCTTATTCACTAGAAAATAGAGAATTATCTCCCCCACAATTGGCTGTTGCCTCTTGGATTGTAGCAGGGATGTGTACCAATATCCTATTTAATATAGCAACAGGTAAAAATATTAAATTGTTTCCTGAATTTTATTTTGCATCAATTATGTAATTGACATCCTTAATTTAATAATAAAAACAAGTCTGTGAAAAATAACGTATTTATAATGAGAGTATTATTTCTTATCTTGCTTCTACTCATTGTTCCTTTGTTACATAGTCAACAAATCAAGAATTTTCGTTTAGAAGGTGTATTGTTTGATACATCAAAAAGAGCAGTAGATTACGCAACAGTTACAATTCTTTCTGAGGTTGATTCTTTGTACGTTAAAGGAAATATTAGCAACGAAAAAGGTCAATTTAGAATTGAAAATATTCCATCCGGAAGATACATACTATCTGTTACCCATTTATTGTATAAACGCAAATACGTTAATATCGAAGTACAAGAAAATACAATACTTGACTCCATTCTAATGGTGGAAAATGTGGTTGGATTAGATGCTGTTACAGTTACGGCTAATGTTATTCAACAAAAAATTGATAGATACGTAGTATTCTTACAAGGAAACCCGATAACAAAAGGAAATAATACAAAAGAGGTACTTACATTGTTACCTGGTGTTACCAATGAAGAAAATTCCTTAAAAATTAATGGCCGAGATGTTTCCGAAATTTATGTTGATGGACGAAAACTAAGGGATAGAAATGAGTTAGATGCAATTCAGGCTGAAAATATTGATAAAGTCGAAATTGTACATATGAGTGGTAGTGAAGAGAGTGCTTCGAGTATGGGAGGGATCATTGATATCAAATTGAAGAAGATGTCTAATGGAGGATATTATGGATCTGTTTCGAGCGATTTTTCTGTACATTTCAAAGGGGGACATTATTCAGATAATATAAATGCATCATTGAATTACAGGAATAAAAATCTGAGTATATATAATTACACATATTTTGGACATTTAAAAAATATTAGTCAATATAATATTTACTCCCATTACAAAGAGATAAATAAGTATATTGATATGCAGACCGATGGTAAAGGTTGGACAAATTCTTTCTCTGATAGATTGAGTTTAACCTATGATATTACTAACAGACATAGCATAGGTGGTAATTTTAGATTGGTAATAACTAACGGAGAGCCTATCAATAGATCAGAGTCTACGGTTAAAAACAATGTTGGTGAAAGGATAGACAGATCTGAATCGATAATAGAAGAAAAGTTAAGAACTAGGCAATATCAGGCGGCCTTAAATTATGATTGGATATTAGATGATAAAGGTTCAAAAATAAAATTTATTATTGACTATTTGAGATACAATAATAAAAGGATACGAGGTAACAGATATTTATACAATCTGGATAAAGATAATGGGTATGAAGAGAATACTAGTGATCGATTAGATGATAGAACTGATATGCTAGAAATAGATACTAGGTTGGAGCAAAGAATAAGTGATAAATCGCAACTAGATATTGGTCTTAATTATAGTTTGAATAATTCAAAACAGTTTTTAGACTATAAAAAATGGGAAAATAACATTTGGGTGTCTGATCTTGATCTTAGTGATAATTATAAGCTGAAAGGACAGAATTATGCAGGTTTTGCTTCTTTTTCATCGATGATTACAAAAAAAATTACTTACAAAGTGGGTATTAGAATACAGGAAAACAAAATTGAATACAATTCTGTAAAAATAAGCAAGCAGAATTCTAAAAATTATTGGGGCATATATCCTACGCTTAACTTAATGTATAATATTGATGAACAAAAAGGAAACTCAATAAGCCTTTTCTATCAAAAAGCTATGGATCCAATTCCATATAGCGCGATCACGCCTGTGGTAATCTATAATAATGAATATTTATATACTAAAGGTAATCTAGATATAAAACCTGTAAATTATCACCTTATTATGTTAGGAGGAGGGATTAATGGTCAATGGAATATTAATTATCTATTCGGATTTAGTGAAGATGTTTTGTTCTTTAAGACCTTCCAAGACGAAAAAGATCCATTAGTAACCTATACTATGCCTGTTAATGATGGTAAGAATTATATGCAAGCCTTGTCTCTGGATAGAACCTTTAAAATAGCAAAATGGTGGAGTTTAAAAGCTATTGGACGAATACAATGGCTAAAATATGAAGGAGTAGATATAAATTCATCAAGTTGGAAACCTTATTTAGCGATTAATAATAATATGGATTTTGACAATGGCTGGGGTGGGAATCTCTCTTACTATTTAGAACCGACTTATAAAACACAGGATAGAATATATAAAACAGTACATGGTATAAATGGGAAAATATATAAATATTTATTGGATAATAAATTATTGTTGAATTTAAACTTTACACTGTATCGACATAATAGAAGAAGAATTACAAATACTCTTGATATATGGTCAAAAAGGCACTATACAACAAATGAAACTGGATTTATGATTAAAGTCATTTATAACTTTAATGGAGGCAGAAAAGTAACAACTAAGCAAAGCAAGAGTATACAAGATTATTATGAGTATAAAGATAATTAAATAGATGTACATCAATCAAGGGAGTAACTCGAAAATCCTATAAAGAGTAGAGATAATATTATTTTTTTAATCATGGAAGAGAAAAAAGTATTAAAAGTTAATGAGGATATAACTCCTCTAACTTCAGATGAAGAAAACTCGTTTAAAGGTGGATATGGAGTTGTGGAAACGGATCTGATCAAACCTAGATGGGGTAGTAACAATGACAATTGTAGCAATAGTAGCCTTAGCAATAATGACAATTGCAAATGCGATAATTGTGGAAGTGCTAAGAGTAATATGTCTTACTATTAACAGTGAAGTGAAATACCCTCAAATGAGGGTATTTCACTTATTGAAAAAATAAAGTTAATATCATGAAATGGAGTAAATATAATTCAACTATAAAAGCAGGAGATGAAAAATATATATTATATAATTGTAGAACTGACAAAATTTTAATTCTTACAAAAGAACTTCATACAATTATTTCTCAAAATAATTTAGATAGGATTAAATTACTTCATCCTGATTTCTATACCTGCCTTATAACTAAATCTTTTATAATAGATAATTATAAAGATGAAGTTGAAATAACAATACAAGATAGGGAGAAACAATTAGATTCTGATGTGTATTTTAGATTAACTATAAATCCAACTCTTGATTGTAATTTACGTTGTTGGTATTGTTATGAAACACATCAAAAAAACAGTCATGTTGATGATAAGACAATGAATTCAATAAAGAAATTGTTAGAGAATAAAATTAAAACTTTACAATTAAAGACTTTGGCTATTTCTTTTTTTGGAGGGGAGCCATTGTTAAAATTCAATAAAACGGTAAAACCTTTGATTAACTTTGCTCAAGAATTATGTAATGGCTCTGAAACCAAATTGAATATTGGATTCACAACAAATGCAGTTTTACTTACATCTAATATTGTAGATTATTTGTCTTCATTAGACGTCATAGGATATATTCAAGTTCCATTTGATGGAAATAAGAGTTTGCATGATGCGATAAAAAAAATGTCTAATGGTAAAGGGACTTACGATATCACTCTGAAAAACATTAAATATGCAATAAAAAAAGGTTTGCATGTTAATATACGATGTAATTACAATATTGATAACCTTAACTGTTTTATAGATCTTATAGATGAATTTAAAGATTTGGATAAGAAATATTATGATTCATTTCATTTTAGTTTTCAACCTGTTTGGCAAACGCATGATGGGGGGCTAAAAACCTCACCAATATTAAAAAAGATAAGATTTGCTTTAGACACATTTGGAATGAAACATGATGGAAACAGTGAGAATGGAGGCTTGGGAACATCTTGTTATGCAGATAGAGGGGATAGTATAGTCGTAAATTATAATGGAGATGTATATAAGTGTACATCTCAAGATTTTATTCAAGCTAAGCGAGAAGGGATACTAAACGAAGATGGAACAATAACATATAATAAATATTATCAAGGTAGAATGAATTCTAGGTTTTCTAATCCAATATGTAAAGATTGCTCTATTTTGCCAATTTGTAGTGTATGCTCTCAAAAAAAAATTAATCAGTCTCTGTATATATGCCCTGGTAACATAGGTGAAGATGATAAATTAGATATAATTCAAAGTAGGATTCAGATAATAAGTAATAATAGGATTACATTAACTTAAGGGTATGAATTTTTCACGACAATTGGATAGTATAGACTGCGGTCCCGCTTGTATTCGTATGATAGCAGCATATTATGGTAAAAAATATTCATTAAACTATCTTCGGAATTTATCTTTCCTATCGTCAGAGGGAGTCTCAATTGCCGGAATACGAGATGGTCTAGAAGCAATAGGTATGACCGTAAATAGTTTCAAACTGCCCCTAGAAAGATTGTGTGAGTTCAAGCTTCCCGTAATTTTGCATTGGCATCAGAACCACTTTGTCGTTCTTTATAAAATAACTAAAAATAAATATTATTGGATTGCAGATCCTGCTTATTCCAAATACAAGTTATCTGAAGAGGAGTTTTGTAAAGAATGGAGTCATGGGGGGCAAGGAGTGATTTTAATTCCCACTCCTACTGATTTATTCTATCAAATGATACCTCCTCCAGAGAATGATTCTATAAAGAAATTTTTATTAAAATATCTACTTCCTTTCAAAAATGAGATGTTTCAGCTAAGCTTGGGGTTATTAGCCGGAGTTATTGTTTCACTAATAATGCCTTTTTTGACTCAAGCAATGGTTGATAAAGGAATTGGGGAACTTGATATAGGTATCATATTAATTATAGCGATATCTCAGCTATGTTTGTTTCTGGGAAGTTATGCTATTATTCTTTTGAGAAATTGGATTGTCCTTTATTTGGGTACTAGGATTAATATTGATATAGTCTCTGATTTCCTAGAAAAAATAATGCGCCTACCTATGAAATTCTTCGATACTAAGTCTACGGGAGATTTTCATCAAAGGATTGCGGATCATTCTAGATTACAATCTTTCGCAACCTCAGATACTCTTCTGACTGTTTTCTCCCTATTATCTTTCTCTGTTTTTTTTGTCATTATTGGTCTCTATAGTCTAAAAGTTTTAATAGTTTATACATGCTTTACAGTTATTAGTATACTGTGGATGCTTTATTTTTTGAAGAAAAGAAAGGTTGTTGATTACAAACTATTTAAAGTAAGAACTGAAAATCAGAATTCCATATTAGAGATTATAAATGGAATGCCTGAAATTAAACTTAATAATTTTCAGGATTATAAAGCAAAAGAATGGAAAGATATACAAGAGAAACAATATAAAGCTGATATTGATTCTTTAAAGGTAAATCAAGTACAATCGGCAGGGTATTCATTGATAAATCAGGTTCGAAATATTACAGTAACTTTTCTTGTTGCTGTTTCTGTTGTGCAGGGACATATTACTTTAGGTATGATGATGAGTATCACATATATTATTGGTCAAATGAACTCTCCGCTAGAACAATTAATCGGATTTGTAAGAAATTTTCAAGATTCAAAAATTAGTTTGGAAAGAGCCGGAGAGATCCATATTTTAGAAAATGAGGACAATAAGGTCGAATATCAAAAAATACCAGATTCTGTTTCTAACATAAAATTGGAGGACGTCTATTTTCGGTATGGTCCATTTTCGGATAAAATGGTTTTAAATAATATAAATTTATTAATTCCTAAAGGAAAAGTTACCGCTATTGTAGGAGAAAGTGGTAGTGGAAAAACGACCTTGCTTAAATTACTACTTAAATATTATCAACAGACAGATGGAGAAATACTTATAGATAATTATGACATAAATAATTTCTCATCTGATGAATGGAGGAAAAGATGTGGTATAGTTATGCAGGAAAGCTATATTTTTTCTGAAACTATTTTGAGAAATATTGTTTTAGGTGCTGATCCTATTGATGAAAATAGATTAAAGGAAGCTGTTAAAATTTCTAATTTACAGGAATTTATAGAAAATAAGCCCTTGAAATTATATACAAAAATAGGCAAATCAGGTCTAGGCATCAGTGGTGGGGAAAAGCAACGTATTATGATAGCAAGGGCTGTTTACAAAAAACCTCAGTATTTATTTCTGGACGAAGCGACAAGTTCTCTAGATGCTGATAATGAAAGTATAATTGTCCAAAATTTAGAGCATTTCTTTAAGGGAAGGACTGTTGTTATTATAGCACATAGATTAAGTACTGTCAAGAATGCAGATCAAATTGTAGTCTTAAAAAATGGGATTATAACTGAAGTAGGTAACCACGAGCAATTAATTCGAAAAAAAGAAGTATATTATAAATTAGTTTTTAATCAATTAGAATTAGCTAAATAATGAGTAATACAAATCAAAAAAAAAATTTCTTGATACGTTATGGTATATCTATTATTTTAGTTTTTCTAATTTTAATAGCAATTGCCATTTCGAAAAAAATTCCAGTTAGTCAAAATGTAAATATTGAAGTTGTAAAGACAAATATGGCTTCATATTTAGGAATTATGCAAATACCAATAAAACCAAAACAAATAAATCACCAAGATTCAATTATATTAAATATAGAAAATAAGTCAATAACGTTTCGAGTAGATTCTATTGATGAATCTTTTAAAATATTGTATCTATACAATAATAATGAAGAAAAGCTTCCTGACGTATTTAATGCAAAACTTAAAGGTGAAGATAAAAAACTTTGGGATATTATCTTTATTTATTAGCTAAGTAAAAATGCAGTTCAATCTTATTAAATTAAAATATCATGAAAGTACCTCAAGTTATTCATCAAATCTGGTCAGGAATAAGTGATCCTTTGCCAGAAAATTTTAAACGATTAGGAGATACATGGAAACGTGATTATCCAGATTGGAAATACGAATTCTGGGATAATAAACGCATGAATGATTTTGTGAAAAAATATTATCCTCAATATTGGTACGTATATAATAAATACCAATATGATATACAACGATGGGATGCTATACGTTACCTTATTCTAAATAAAATTGGAGGGATGTATGTAGATTTTGATTATGAGTCTATAAAACCGATGAACACTCTCCTTAAAGACAAAACGTGTTGTTTCTCTTTAGAAAAAGATTTTATATCTAACCATTTTCGCATCTTCAACAATGCATTAATGCTTAGCACTCCAGGGCATCCGTTTATGGAAAGAATAGTAAAATATGTATTTTCTAGAACTCTTTTGACTGACGCTAAATATGCTTCTAAAAGCATGGCTGTATTTAATACTACTGGTCCATACGCCTTAATTCGTCTCTATGATACATTAACAGATCAAGAAAAGGAAGATGTCTATCTCATACCGGCGGTCTATGTATCGCCTTTTACAGGTAATGAGGCAGAAGAATTTAGATATGGTGTTAGAAATAAAGAATTCGAGGAATGCGTAAAAGAAGCTTATGCTATTCATTATTTTTTTAGCAATTGGGCCTAAAACTAAAATAAAACAAGTCCTAGCATTTTCCTATAAAATGAATAAAGAGGGGTGACAAAAAAGGACTATCCGAAATTGTAAATGAAAACTACAGGTTGAAACCTGTAGTTTTCATTTACACAATATTATGGACTCTGTCAAAACTAAGTTAAAAGACACACCCTTTATTTACAAATTACATTGCTAATGGCAAATCTATTTTGTCAATTTTTCTAACTTTTTATTAATCAGCTGTTCCTCCTTCTCATTTTGTTCCTTTATCGTTTGATTATACACTTTCCTTCTAATTGTAGCTTCAAAATCAATCACTTTCCTCTGTATACTATCACGGTATTGAGATCTTTCAGCGTAGGATTTGTTCAAATAAAGTAAATGCTCCTGAGAGACACCTCCTCTCATCTGTATATACCTGTATTTAATATCATTATGCTTCAATCTCTTGTTTTCCTGTAACTGGTCATAATTGTAATACAATGAACATCCAATACCTAAGATTAAGATAACAAGAGCAATAAACGTTTTACTAGACTTGAAATCAATCGAATATCTGTTTTCCACTATACTCGGCTTTTTAACAAGTTCGTTTAACTCTGCAATCTTCTGGTTCAGGAATTCGGCAGAAGCTTTATTAGCTTCTTCCTGTAACTGAGTCGTAACACTGATGATAATATTTATGAATTTTTTCAGATCCTCTTCATCAATCGCTTTTTTAGCATTGTCAACAGTATCGGCTATCTTATTCAATAAGTCTGCCGTTAATGGCGAATCAGCAGGATTATCATTATTGTTTGGACTTGTGTTCTCCTTAATAACAGTAATATCCTCTCTAATTTCCGATATAGTCTGAACAAAACCTTCCATTACAATCTGTAACTCCTCATTGTTATCTATATTATTTTTCATAATTAAATTCCGTTTTTAAATTTTCGTTTTCGATCCCTCTTATTTTGCTCATACTGCATCCTTTTAGCAAACTGTTCGTCTTCATAATTATCCCCATGAACTTCAAATGTGGATAAAGAGCTTATCCCATGAATCAATGACCCCAGAAGGCTCGCACCCAGATTCTGGGGCTTATCTTCTGATATATTCTTGACAGGTTCAACCATCCTTTGATTTTGAGCGTTCTCTTGCAATCTAGTATTGATCTTCGAATAACTGAAGCTGCGGTCTACTTCCGAGCCTTTAAATGTTACCTTTCCTTTAGTAAAAGAAATACCCTGTATCTCATTTGTTCGCCCTTTACACTTATAAGAAAGAACAATTCCTTTTTCTTTCAACAGTTTTTCAAAGTCAGTCCAATTGGTAGATTTAGACAAAACATCTTTTACTGTATTGTAAACCTGATATTTGGTTTTATCCTTACCTCTCAGCTTTTGTCGCTTTACTTTATCCTTTCCTTTACCATAGGTCAAGCCGTATTTATCTTTCAGCTTTTTACAGACCGCTTCATTCCTGTACCGGTCGTTTTTATCACTGATAACTTTGCCGTTATTATCGATGCGGTTATATACCAAATGAACGTGGGGATTACCGTTGTCAAAGTGGCGTACTAAAATATACTGAGTGTCTTTAACACCCATATTTTCCATATATTCTTTGGCTAATGTAACCATAGCACCATTTGTCAACCTCTTCTCATCATCAGGCGAATAACTTAACGAGATATGCCCGACAGGATGTTTAATATTAGGCTTTATGAGGCGTTGAGCATTGAAACTCTGGACTATGTTATTGACATTCCCCAACAATACACCATCGGCTGAAATTAGCTTAGCATCCTGCTTATTCATCACATAATTGACACATCCTTTAAATGCTGCTCTTTTCATAACTTTTCCAATCATTTGAGAGTTGGTTTATGATACCGACTATTATACCCCGAAGGTTAATCACATCAGAAGCCACATTCTTGAATCCTTCTCTATTGGCAACCCTTGCCAACTGATTCAAGTTGTTTGCTTCTCCCGAGAGTTTACGAAGTATATCCGCATCGGATTTACTGATACGCTGGACTACTTTTCCAGTCAGTAAGACTGAACGGACAAATTTACTCAGGCTTACCCCTGCATCTTTTGCCCTTTTCTTCAAAGCCATGTACTCAATACCCGAAAACCGGGCACTGATAACTTTATCTTTGAGCTTTCTTTTAGCTGTATTTTTATATGAATCTTTTATCATAATTTCAACTGTATTTTAATTATTTCTTCTCTTCAAAACTGCGACCAACGGGAGCGGTTTTCCCCTCCGCCAAAGGCGGAGCAAGGTAGGAAATGTATACATTTCCATAACCTTGCCACACACTTTCGATAAAGGCTTCGCTTCCGATTGGAATAGCAGGATTCTTCAAGAACTGATACACAAAACTTAGGACTTTGGTTTATGTGGATATACCGACTAAACCATCAGAACCAAGCAACCCAGAACACCAACAACTCATCGGTCGGGGATCGCCCAGCGGCAAGGGGGGAGACCACTCCTCCCGACAAGCGAAAAAGAGTTATTTCTTCTTGGATGAGATAATCCGATTAGCAGCTTCGTTTTGCAACTCTTGTTTTGTCCGGATAGGATTTTGCCTTAACC
Organism: Dysgonomonas mossii; assembly: GCF_004569505.1. NCBI lineage: Bacteria > Pseudomonadati > Bacteroidota > Bacteroidia > Bacteroidales > Dysgonomonadaceae > Dysgonomonas > Dysgonomonas mossii. Next base: position 70,364 of record NZ_SPPK01000004.1, on the reverse strand, counting down.
AATCTTCCAATAGCTCTTTTTCAAAGTAGATCATCTTACCTTGTGGTTTATAATGCGGAATTACACCCTTTGATGTGAGTTGATATAAATAACTCTTAGATAAGTTAAGGAACTTACTTGCTTCTTCAAAAGACAATATCTTTTTAAGAGCATACAAATGTTTCTCTAATGCGGAAACCCTCATTTCTAAATTTTCATTCATAGCAATATGAGTTTATAACATTAATAAATGGGGTTGCGCATACCCCTGTTTTTTGTCGACAAGGGCAAATGTAAATTGATATTTAAGGAGTTATGTTTGAGAGGGTAAAAGTCTCAATGTATTCTCAATGTTCTTGCAGTTCTTTGATATACTTGTCTATGATATGAGAATCTTTTGGCGGGTAATCTTGGTTTGTACTAACAGTACTGGAGATATTATCCTGATTTAGAAATACTCCTTTTTCGGATGTAAGGAATATCTTATTTTGGGCACATACAGCTTGCCAACTGCTTGTTATATAACAGCGTTTATTTAATTCGTTAAATAGATAGATAAGGAGTTTGTTTTTCTTACTGGCAATCCTCAATGGCTGTTTTGTTGTACAGGATAGGATTTGCTGTACAATATCAATAGTCATTACAGTATCTAATACCTTTATTTTATTGATACATTCTACAAGAATTTCTATCTGTTTTTCATTAAGGGTAGATTTAAAGTCTTTTATTATGATTTCAGGTTGTAGTGCTTGTAATTCCGGTTCACGTACTTTATCAAACTTATTAGTATTCACTTTAAATAGTAAATCGAATGTTGTATTTATTTGACTTTGTTTTTCTGTGGATAGATTCCCATAAGATACTCGATTCTTATACACCGAAAACTGCTGGTCAAGATATTCTTTTTCCTCTTCTTTGCTCATATTATTATATTCAATCACAGTTCTCATATAATGAGGAGTAAACTGAATATCTTTGAATAGTAACGTAAGAAAACTAATCCAACTCAATATAGCTACAAAGCCAAAGAGAATACACGCTAATGGAAACCAAAGGTGGGCTAAGAATGTGTTTTTCTTTTTCAATAACTCATATTTATTCATCAAAGAACTCCATATCTTTTGATTAGCTTCTTTTTGGGAATATTTAATATAAGCTAGTTTGTTCATATAGCTTTGATTTAATTATTTCAAAGCTAAATAAAAGATGACGAAGAGCAAAAAGATAAGCTTATTTTACTGCGTTTTTCTCAATTTTGTATGTATATAAGATGTACATTTGCCTGCTGCACATAAATAATTATCAGTTTTATTTATATCTTTCCGATTATCAGAACTAATAAGACTTATTTTTCATCTTTGTTTTTCTTTCTCTTAGTTGCTGATTTATAGGGGAAAGTAGTATGTACATAGTATGTACATCAAAAATAAAAGAGACTTACAATATTTTGTAAATCTCTCATTTTCAAGTAGCGGGACGGGGACTTGAACCCCGGACCTCATGATTATGAATCATGCGCTCTAACCATCTGAGCTATCCCGCCATCATCTTGTTAGCGGGTGCAAAAATAGAAGTTTATTTCTTATAAAACAATACTCACAGCCGAAATTTGCAAAAATATTTAATAATTATATCGGAAATAGCTCATATACAAAGCCTAATTACCTAATAAAATTTAAGAATAATATCTTTCACTCCAATATTACTCTTTACATTCTTCTTTTTACTACTTTTGTACCTGATTTAGTCAATTGTTAATGCTAAGGATAAAGAGGTTATACACATTCATTCTTCAGACATTTTTCCCCGTCTTCATGATGACTTTCGGGATATGTTTGTTTATTGTCTTGATGCAATTTCTATGGAAATTTGTAGAAGACCTTGTCGGCAAAGGACTTGACAACGTAGTGCTTGCCGAACTTTTCATGTATGCAATCCTCAGCCTTATCCCTCTTGCCCTCCCACTCTCTTTGTTGCTAGCCTCTCTTATGGCTTTTGGAAATTTGGGTGAACGACTAGAACTATTAGCAATAAAGGCATCCGGGGTTTCACTCTTAAAAACGATGAAGCCTCTGATTATATTCATTTCGTGTGTAGCTGTGGGAGCCTTCTTCTTCCAAAACGAAGCTATGCCACGCATTCAGGTAAAACTCCGCTCATTAATGATATCTATACGGCAAAAATCTCCGGAGTTGGATATTCCTGAAGGATCATTTTATAGTGGAATAACAAATTACAGCCTTTACGTAAAGAAAAAAGAAAAAGAAACCCGAATGCTGAAAGATGTAATGATCTATGATACATCCGAGGGGTTTGATAATATGTCCGTATTCGTTTGCGACTCGGCTCTTATGAGCATATCGTCCAACAAAGATTTTCTTTTGTTGAACTTATATTCGGGACAGCGATTCGCGAACTTTTCACAATCCGGACTTAACGAAACACGTCAAAACAATCAGTTTGTTCCATATAGTAGAGAGAATTTTAAAGAAAAGAAAATAGTTATTCCATTCAATAGCGGATTTGATAGAATGGACGAATCTAATCTGGAAGGAACACAAATATCAAAAAACATTCTTCAATTAGGGAATTCCATAGACTCTCTTAGTTCCACGCTTGACAGTGTAAACGTACACGACAGGCAGGTAATAGGAAAAAACACCTATTTAACGTATCGCAATTCTGATGCATACAAAAAGGTGGAAACAGGAGAAACCGCTTTACCGAATAAGGAGCAAGCGAATGAACCTTTGAAGAAAAAATCTATAAATACAATAGATTTTGACTCATTGATAAATACATATAGCAATGATGAAATATCAAGGTATGTGGGTTTTGCTGCAAACGAAGCCGAAAGCAGCAGGTTCAACATCATGGAGACCACGCAGAAAATAAACATGCAAAAGAACATACGTATGCATAAAGTTGAATGGCATCGCAAATTCGTATTATCTTTTGCCTGTCTCATCTTCTTCTTTATCGGAGCACCATTGGGGGCTATTATACGAAAAGGAGGATTAGGTATGCCGGTAGTTGTCTCTGTACTTCTATTTATCGTTTATTATATCATCGATAACATCGGCTACAAAATGGCACGCGATGGAGTTTGGGAGGTTTGGCAAGGTATGTGGCTAAGCTCATTTGCCCTTTTCCCATTGGGCGTATTCCTCACATATAAGGCAATGAACGACTCTGCTCTATTCAACCCCGAAGCTTATGGAAACTTCTTCCGAAAAATATTGGGCTTAAAGAAAAAGACAATATATGAAACAGAGCAATCGGTTGACATTAATACTGTTCCCGATCTTGCTTCTCTCAATGCAACTCCCGATCAGATTGCGTATATCCAAGAGATGAGTGTTGAGAATCTGAAGGACATAGCGAAGAATCATAAAGAGTATAGTTACGACGAAGACACCTTACAACTCGTATTAAGCGTATTGAAAGATAAGGGTGCCAGCTTCTTTGATGTGAAAGTAAAAAAGATAAACTATGTAGAATCTCGAAGTATATTTAATGCATTTATGAAAAATGCGAAAATAGCCATGCTTATTTATTTGGTTATTATACTATTCGCTATATTGTCAGTGATAATAAAGCTTAGCTTTATCATGTCGTCTTTGATAGTAGTAGCGTATGCTGTATTTTTCATAAAATCATTCATTTGTTACTTCGACTTCTACAGATCTATTGACAAAAAGACAAGAAAAAATATGTTTGGTATCATTGTTGGTTCTTTTATATTTATCTGGGGATTCTATCCTTATTTAAAGAAGAATATAGAACGTGAGATGGTAAAAATTAAATGACAAAAACAGACTGGAAATAATATAATAATGGATAAGATTAAACTGGACACAGTAGAAGAAGCAATTGACGAAATTAAAAAAGGCAATTTCGTTATTGTAGTAGACGATGAAGATCGTGAAAACGAAGGCGATTTAATAATTGCAGCAGAAGCAATTACTCCGGAAAAGATAAACTTCATGGAGACACATGCCAGAGGTTTGATTTGCGCTCCGCTGACATCAGAACGCTGTGACGAACTAGATTTACCAATGATGGTGACCAACAATACCTCTATGCATTCTACTCCCTTCACTGTATCAATCGACCTATTGAAAAACGGTGTTACAACAGGGATATCTGCATACGACAGGGCGCAAACAATATTGGCTCTAACAAAAAAAGAAACTAAGCCGGAAGACTTTGGTCGTCCGGGACATATATTCCCATTACGTGCTAAAGATAAAGGTGTACTAAGCCGTATTGGACATACCGAAGCAGCTGTAGACCTGGCACGTTTAGCAGGACTATATCCTGCCGGAGTATTGATTGAAATAAAAAAAGAAGATGGTGAAATGGCTCGTCTGCCTGAACTGAGAAAGATGGCAGATGAATACAACCTCAAACTTATATCTGTTGCTGACCTGATACGATACAGGCTCGGAAGAGAGTCTCTTATAGAAAGAGGAGCTAAAGTAAAAATGCCAACTGCATATGGAGATTTTGAACTAATTCCTTTCAAACAAAAAGCAACAGGATTAGAACATGTAGCCATTATAAAAGGAACATGGGATAAAGATGAACCGATACTCGTTCGTGTACACTCATCTTGTATGACTGGCGATATTTTTGGATCGAAACGCTGCGAATGTGGCGAGCAACTTCACAAATCGATGGAGATGATACAAAAAGAAGGAAAAGGGGTTGTCATCTACCTCAATCAGGAAGGTCGCGGCATTGGCCTGATGGCAAAAATGGAAGCATACAAATTACAGGAAGAAGGTTACGATACAGTAGACGCCAACCTACACTTGGGATATCGTGCCGATGAGCGCGATTATGGCGTTGGTGCTGCAATTCTTCGCGACCTGAATGTATGTAAAATGCGGTTACTTACAAATAATCCTGTAAAAAGAAAAGGTTTGGAATCCTTTGGGCTTACTGTTGTAGAAAATGTACCGATCGAAGTTACTCCTAACCAGTATAATGAGTTTTATATGCATACTAAAAAAGAACGCATGGGCCATGACTTACATAATGTAGATTAATCTGTTATGTAATTATAGAAATAAGAATATCATATAATCAAAATCGATAGAAAATGACACAAGTATCAGCACGCATAGCGAACCTTTCTGTATCAGAAACTTTAGCAATGTCGCAAAAGAGCAACGAATTGAAGGCTCAAGGAATCAATGTGATCAACCTAAGTGTTGGAGAGCCTGACTTTTATACACCGGATCATATAAAGGCGGCTGCAAAAAAGGCTATTGATGATAATTTTTCATTTTATTCTCCTGTTCCCGGATATCTTTCGTTGCGACAAGCAATAAGTAAAAAACTGGAGACAGAAAACGGATTGAGTTATAAGCCTGAACAAATTATTTGTTCGAACGGAGCCAAACAAGCAGTTTGCAATGCTGTACTAAGTGTTGTTAATCCGGATGACGAAGTCATTATACCTGCTCCATGCTGGGTAAGCTACATAGAAATGGTAAAACTTGCAGAAGGTAAGAGTATTGTTATACATACAGGTATAGAGCAAAACTTTAAAATACCTCCGGCTGAATTAGAAGCTGCAATTACACCTAAAACAAGAGCTATAATACTATGCTCACCTTCCAATCCTACAGGAAGTATATACAGCAAAGCAGAATTGAAAGGTCTGGCTGATGTATTGGCTAAACACCCTAATATAATCATAATCTCTGACGAGATATATGAACATATAAACTATACAGGCAAACACGAAAGTATTGCCCAGTTTGAAAACATCAGAGAAAGAGTAGTAATTATAAACGGTGTATCTAAAGCGTATGCAATGACGGGATGGCGCTTAGGATGGATGGCCGCCCCACAGTGGATCGCTGCAGCTTGTAATAAGCTACAAGGTCAATACACTTCGGGAGCATCTTCTATTGCTCAGAAAGCAGCAGAGGCAGCATATTTAGGCGGACAGCAATGTGTGGAAGATATGCGACAGGCATTTGAACGTCGCCGTGACCTAATCGTAAAACTAGCTTCCGAAATAGAAGGTTTTAAAGTAAACAAACCCGAAGGAGCTTTCTATTTATTCCCTGAATGCAGCTACTACCTTGGCAAATCATACAACGGAAGATCGATCAAAACATCGGCCGATCTTGCCATGTTCCTTTTAGAAGAAGGACATGTGGCATGTGTTGGTGGACTTGCTTTCGAAGCTGCAAATTATATCCGTTTCTCATATGCAACATCTGATGAAAATATCATTGAAGCAATGAAACGAGTTAAAGAGACTCTGGCTAAATTAAAATAAATCAATTTATATAGCTAAGAAGTGGAGATAAGTAATTTATCTCCACTTTTTTATTTAAAATAGATCAAGTTTATGAAAAAAGAAAAATTATAATTTCAAAAAGGCACTTTATCTCATTTTTTATACTTAACTTTGTACCTCAGATATTCGCTTGAGATATTTAGAATATTTGAAATAATGAGAAAGAAAAAGATACAATATTTACTATTATAATAAAAGGAACAGATATGACAGATATCCCGTTCCTTTTTTTTTATCTTTGTAAATAGCTTATTTAACCACATATTTATATAAACAAACGATGCATTTAGACAAACCAGTTCAACTAATTCTTGATGACGGAACAATTTTCGAAGGAAAGTCATTCGGCTCTGAAACCGCAAAAGCCGGAGAAGTTGTATTTAGCACTGCAATGGTAGGCTATACAGAAAGCCTTACCGACCCTTCTTATTTAGGTCAGATACTAGTTGTCACATTTCCTCTTGTTGGTAACTACGGGGTTCCCGATGATACCCTTACCGACGGTATTTCCGATTTTTACGAATCGGAAAAAGTACAAGTAAGCGGACTCATCGTCTCAGATTACTCGCACGAATACTCTCACTGGAATGCTAAAAAAAGTCTGGGAGACTGGTTAAAAGAGCACGACGTACCGGGTATTTATGGCATTGATACGCGTGAGCTAACAAAGATACTCCGCGAAAAAGGTTCGATGAAGGGAAAAATCGTTTTCAAAGGTGCAAACGAAATTGAGTTTTATGATCCAAATATCGAAAACCAGGTTGCAATAGCGAGTTGCAAAGAAGTGCTGACATACGGCAACGGAGAGAAGAAGGTAGTTCTAGTAGACTGCGGTGTTAAGCATAATATCATACGCAGCTTACTAAAGAGAAACGTAACAGTAATACGCGTGCCTTGGGATTATGACTTCAACCAGTTGGAATGGGATGGATTGTTTATCTCAAATGGTCCCGGCAACCCTGATTTTTGCGAAGAAACTGTAAAGAATATTCGTAAGGCAATGGAAGGAAGCAAACCGATCTGCGGAATATGTATGGGCAACCAGCTGCTTTCTAAAGCAGGCGGAGCAACCATATATAAATTAAAGTATGGACATCGCAGTCATAATCAACCCGTAAAGATGGTTGACTCGACTCAATGCTTCATCACTTCACAAAACCATGGCTATGCGGTAGCGAATGCGTCATTAAGTGCAGAATGGGAACCTTTATTTATCAACCTGAATGATGGAACGAACGAAGGTATCAAGCATAAGACTAAACCATTCTTTTCGGCACAGTTTCACCCAGAAGCATGTAGCGGCCCAACAGATACAGCCTTTATTTTCGATTTATTTATTGAAAAATTATAATCCACTATATAAAAAAGCAGCTTAAATGGATATAAATATAGACGTAAAAAAAGTATTAGTCCTTGGTTCGGGTGCATTAAAAATTGGAGAGGCCGGAGAATTCGACTACTCCGGTTCACAAGCCCTGAAAGCCCTGAAAGAGGAAGGAATTGAAACTGTACTTATCAACCCTAATATAGCAACAGTACAAACTTCGGAAGGGAGTGCTGACAAAATATATTTCTTGCCTATTACTCCATACTTTGTTGAGAAAGTTATCAAAAAAGAAAAACCGGATGGAATCCTGTTAGCTTTTGGAGGACAAACAGCACTCAACTGTGGAGTACAACTTTTTCAGGAAGGAATTCTTGAAAAATACAATTTACGAGTTCTCGGAACGCCTGTACAGGCCATCATGGATACTGAAGACCGTGAATTGTTTGTAAAGAAACTAGATCAGATAGATGTAAAAACCATCAAGAGCCATGCCGTTGGCACAATTGAGGATGCAGTAAAGGCAGCTAAAGACTTAGGTTACCCGATCATCATCCGTGCCGCTTATGCCTTAGGCGGATTAGGTTCAGGCTTCTGTGACAATGAACAAGAGCTACGAGCTCTTGCAGAAAAGGCCTTCTCCTACTCTTCTCAAATTCTTGTTGAGAAATCGCTCAAGGGCTGGAAAGAGATCGAATACGAAGTGGTTCGTGACAAGTACGGCAACTGTATGACTGTTTGTAATATGGAAAACTTCGACCCGCTCGGAATCCATACAGGAGAAAGTATTGTTGTAGCACCATCGCAAACATTAACGAACGATGAGTTTCACAAGCTTCGTGAATTATCCATCCGCATCGTAAAACATATAGGCATAGTTGGAGAATGTAACGTACAATTTGCCTTCGATACAGAATCGGAAGATTACAGGGTAATCGAAGTAAATGCACGTCTGAGCCGCTCTTCTGCTCTTGCATCTAAAGCTACAGGCTATCCTCTGGCTTTTGTTGCGGCAAAATTAGGTCTGGGATATGGATTGTTCGAATTGAAAAACTCTGTTACAAAATCTACTTGTGCATTCTTCGAGCCGGCACTCGACTACATTGTGGTAAAAATACCTCGCTGGGATTTAGGTAAGTTCCATGGAGTATCTAGGGAGATTGGCTCTAGTATGAAATCTGTAGGCGAGATAATGGCAATAGGACGTACATTCGAAGAAGCGATACAGAAAGGTCTTCGTATGATCAATATCGGCATGCACGGATTTGCGGCTAATAAGCCTCTGGAAGTGGATGACCTAGATGAGTCACTCAAAAACCCGACAGACAAACGTATATTCTGCATCGAAGAAGCATTCAAAAGAGGATATACTGTAGATCAAATCCATGACCTGACTAAAATCGATAATTGGTTCTTACAAAAACTGAAATACATATATCAATGTTCTAAAGAACTTGAAAAATATGACGATGTGCAGTCTCTTCCTTTAGACTTACTACATACATCAAAAAAGATGGGATTCTCTGATTTCCAGATAGCTAAGATTGTATGTAAAGAACCTACTCTTGTAGAAAGAGTTCAGCACGATGTGCGCCGTATACGTAAAGAGAACGGAATAGTACCTTGTGTAAAACAAATAGACACATTGGCAGCAGAGTATCCTGCTCAAACAAACTACCTGTATATCACATATAATGGTAGAGAAAACGATGTAAAATACTTAGGAGATCATAAATCTGTAATCGTTCTGGGCTCGGGTGCATACCGCATCGGTTCTTCGGTTGAGTTTGACTGGTGTTCGGTGAACGCCTTGCAAAGTATCCGTAAAGAAGGTTATCGATCGGTAATGATCAACTATAACCCCGAAACGGTTTCTACAGACTATGACATGTGCGACCGCCTATACTTCGATGAACTTACATTTGAACGTGTAATGGATATCATCGAACTCGAAAATCCTCATGGAGTAATACTTTCGGTAGGAGGGCAGATTCCGAACAACCTTGCAATGCGCCTTGACGCAGCTAAGGTAAACATATTGGGAACTACAGCTAAAAGCATCGATAATGCAGAAGACCGCCACAAGTTCTCGAGTATGCTCGACCGCATAGGTGTAGATCAACCTCGCTGGAAAGAACTAACATCTCTGCAAGACATCAAAGGCTTTGTAGACGAAGTTGGATATCCTGTGCTGATACGTCCATCATACGTACTGTCAGGTGCAGCGATGAATGTATGTTCTAACGATCAGGAACTGGAAAACTTCTTAGGGTTGGCAGCCGAAGTTTCGAAGAAACATCCGGTAGTAGTGAGCGAATTTGTTGAAAATGCAAAGGAAATAGAGATAGATGCTGTAGCCAACAAAGGTGAAATCATAATGTACGCAATCTCTGAACACGTAGAGTTTGCCGGAGTTCACTCGGGAGATGCTACAATACAATTCCCTGCTCAACGCCTATATATAGAAACAGTAAGACGCATAAAGAAAGTAGCCCGCAAGGTAGCTGAAGAGTTACAGATATCAGGACCTTTCAATATGCAGTTCTTAGCCAAAGACAATGAGATTAAAGTAATCGAATGTAACTTGCGAGCATCCCGCTCCTTCCCTTTTGTTTCTAAGGTTTTGAAAATAAACTTTATCGAACTGGCTACCCAAGTGATGCTTGGCAAAAAAGTAGAGAAACCGAACAAGAATGATTTCGATCTTGACTATGTAGGAATCAAAGCTTCTCAGTTCTCTTTCTCACGTCTGCAAAAGGCCGACCCTGTATTAGGAGTGGATATGGCTTCGACCGGAGAAGTAGGTTGTATCGGGGATAACTTCTATGATGCCATGCTTAAATCAATGCTGTCTGTAGGTTACAAGATTCCGAAAAAGACCGTATTGTTCTCAACCGGCCCGGCTAAATCGAAAGTAGAGTTGCTCCAAGCTGCAAAACTTCTACACCAAAAAGGATATGAATTATATGCAACCGGAGGTTCACAACGATTCCTTGTAGAAAACGGAATTCCTGCAACTCAGGTATTTTGGCCAAATGACAATCAACAGCCAAATGCATTGGAAATGATACACAACAAACAAATCGACCTAGTCGTAAATATTCCTAAGAATTTTACCACCAGTGAGCTCGACAATGGTTACAAAATCCGTCGTGCAGCGATAGACTTTAATGTACCATTGCTTACCAACTCGCGCCTTGCATCAGCTTTTATACAGGCATTTTGTAAGATGAATGTGGATGAGCTTGAAATTAAAGCTTGGAATGAATACGATTAATTGATCTGAATTGACAAATATTAGAATAGCCTGACTATAAAATCAGGCTATTTCTTTTTGGTCTTTTCATTCAAAGGAATCATCACACAAATAAATGTTTTACAACCAATACTAAACTTTTAAAACTACCGTTCATAATATATTATTTTTTAGAATCTGACATATATGAAAAAAACTCTTGCCCTTGTTCTCTTTAGTTTACTTTGTCTGAATTTTAGCATCAATGCCCAAACAAAAAAGTTGATTATAGAGATAAATTCTATACAATCGAAAGAAGTAGTTAGTCTGAAATATAATTCAAAAAATCAATTAATATATATCGAAGAAAAAGGGCCGATTATTTTTCGGGAATTCACTCTAAAATATGACAAAAATGGGAAACTAGCCGAATGCCTTATAAACAGAGATAGAGGCGAAGCTATTAACAATTCTAAATTTATGTATGATAATAACGAATACATTACCGAAGAAGTTAAAAGTAGCGGTAAACAGCTCCGTAAAATAACAGAATATAATAAGATTTATACAGATAACTCAGACAGATTGAGTAAAACAACATTTGAAGATGGGAATCTATGGGAAATGTTCTCGTACGACAATCACAATAATCTTGTAAAATATTCAGTTCACTCAATTTCGGGTAAAAAAGATATAGTGGTTGATTACTCTTTTGATACGAAGAAGTCTATCTTTTCCAGCATAGAAGGTTTACCCCTCTGGTTTTGGACATTACATATGAATAATATGAAATGGTGTAGCGACTTTTTAGGTCACAACAATGCTATTGAGGCTACTACACTAGACTCGAGGTTTGGAACTGACACCAAGGACATTACATACGAGTACGATGCTGAAAACTATCCTATCAAACAATACTATGATGGAGTATTAGCTAAAGAATTCAAATACAAAGCTATTTAGAGAGAAAGATGTGAGTTAAATGTAATTTCAATATTCTCCGTCATGTTCAACGGAGTGAAACATCTCCGACTACATCGACTTTTAGACTAGCGTCTTTTTATCAAAATAAATACAGCTCACGCATTTTTTCAATATCCACATTCAGAATATTCTTCAAAAATGCATCTATTGTACTATGCTCTTTTTTAATCGTATCTAAGCCTGATTTCAAAAATTCAGGTTTGACTTCAAATAAAGACTTCAATGCCGGAGAGGCATTTTTATATTCGGCATATTTATCTGCTAAGTAGGAATTAGAAAGCAAATAGTCGTCCAATATAGTTTCTTCATCTACCCCCAAAGACGATAATACAAGAGCTACCGCCATACCTGTACGGTCTTTCCCGGCAGAACAATGAAACATAAGAGGAATATTTTCTTCATTTTGAAGCAAGCTGAACAACTTTCGGTATCTGTCTATACATATCGGATCTGTAACCAAAAGAGTATTCATTCCTTTCATCAGGGTGTCCGCTTCATCTACTGAAAGTTTATACAAATCATCTTTAGAAGTTGCTACAGTCATAAGATTTCCGGGACTTATACACAAGGGATAGTTCTGTTTTACCGAAACCGGATTTTTATCCGGAGCTTGCATCATTTCTTTTTCAGACCTGAAATCTACGATAGAAACCAAAGGAATAGAAGCCAGATAAGCCAAGTCTACATCATTCAGATTATGAAGATCATCTGAGCGAAATATTTTACCCCATTTCACGCGGCGGCCGTCTTGTGTTTTGTAACCTCCTAAATCTCTAAAATTATATCCTCCAGCCATTGGCAAATGTTGCTCGGATAATACAACTTTTTCGTTGGCTGTGGCTAACACAAAGTAGTACCTCATTGGGTCTGATATAGTCAAAGAAAAAACACCCCTGCCCTGCCCTTTTGCTATTGGTTGGGTATAATCAATATCTTCAAGCGAAGTTCCTGCAAAGAGTGACCATTCGTCAGAAAAATCAATTTTTAATGATGCTGACTTTGATATTTTATCTCTAATTATTGATGTATATTTTGTTATGCCCGACTCAAAATATTGAATACTATCTAACTCTCCTCTTTCTTCATTCGATGCAATCGCAAATCTATCCCAAGTCATAAAATATCAGTTTATTGATTTATCTTATCTATTTTATGCAAGTTAATCAAAATACCGCTGGGCATAATTATTGTTTTCACATTATTAACTGATTATTAAATTATGTTATATATCACACTGATCGCAAACGGGAATTACATAGGGCAAAACCCTTGGGAATAGGTCTGTAGAAGTAATAAGAAAGAAGAAATTAATCATTACTAAACATATAATAAAAAGTTAAAATAACATTTCATATTAAACCTCAAGAAGTTATATACATCTAAGTATCATGAAACAATTAAAAATCGAAAGATTATGAAAAGGTTATTTTTATCATTAGCTATATTGGCTTTTACTTCGCTAACAATAGTTAGTGCACAAGAAGGAAGGCGTAGTAAACGGGGATTTTCTTTACCGCAGGAATTAAACTTAACTTCCGAACAGCAACAAAAAGTGGATTCTGCTAATAATGAATTCAGAGCAAAAATATCGGATTTGAGAAGTAATTCAAATATTTCGAAAGAAGATAGAAGGACTAAAATTAAAGAACTAAGAAGAGAACATCGTGATGCTATAAACAACATTCTGACTCCTGAACAGCAAACAAAGCTGAAAGAACTGCAAAGCAAAAGGGAGAAGGAAATGAGTATGAGAGGCAAAAGGCACGACAGGCAAAGAGAATTAGCAATACAATACAAGAAGGACTTGAAGGACCTCAACCTTACGAATGAACAAAAGCAACAAATAAGAGCAATAAATGAAAACTACAGAACCAAATCGAAAGAACTAGCACTACAACATCGTGAAGATTTGAATAAAATCTATACCCCTGAGCAACAAAGCAAACTAAGAGATATCAGAAAAGATTTCTCAAAGGACAAAACTTTTACTTATGGAAGTAGAAAAGGCATGAAATTAGATAATGCCAGTGTAGAAAAATTAAATGCTTTAAAAGAAAACTACATTAAAGAAAAAAAAGCTATAGAAATGAGCCGCATTGCTCCGGCTGCCCAAAAACAAAAGCTATCTGATTTGCGTGAAAATTTCAGAAAAGAAAGACGTCAGATACTTGCAGATGCGCAAAAGGAAAAGGCTAATAAACAAAATACTCCGGCATAACACATAATACAAAAACTATTTCAATATTCGTAAAACGTCAACTTCCGGTTGGCGTTTTTATCTTATATATATACCACCGGATTATTGAATTGCGAGAAAGTTCACAAAGAATAATGAGAATATTTTATAAAAGCACAAAAGGTATCAGACAATTAATGAAACAATATCAAAAGTGTTACTTTTGTCACCTTTTCGACAGTATAATCTAGATATCAGCCATTTACAAACAATAACATTTGTCACCTTTTGTGAAGATATACCTCCGAATTGTAAACTTTTGAAGCAAACCGCTAAAAAGTAAGCGCTGCTTGATTATATTTGTTCTCTTAATTGATAAAACCATGACATGGAGAAATTACCCGATATAAAAGCTTTCCGATTCAAGGATACATCTTTTGCCAATCTGATGACTAAACGTATTTTTAATGTCTTGTTGATAGCAACGAAATACGATTCGTTTATGTTGGAGGATGATGGGCGTATTGATGAACAGATATTTAATGAATATACATCACTTAATCTAAACTATCCGCCTCGTTTTACTCAGGTATATTCAGAAGATGAGGCCATACGGAAAATAAGTGAAAATCATTATGAACTGATCATTCAGATGCCAAATATGGATGATACGGATATATTCTCTACAGCAAAGCATATAAAAGAATTATATCCTGAAACACCATTCATTGTACTCACGCCTTTCTCTAAAGAGGTATCAAAAAGACTATCGTCGGAAGACTTATCGGGTGTTGATTACGTGTTTAGCTGGCTTGGCAACCCCGATCTTTTACTGGCTATAATCAAGCTAATAGAAGATGGTATGAATGTAGAACATGACACAGAAAGTGTAGGTGTACAAGTTATACTCCTCATCGAAGACTCTGTACGGTTTTACTCTTCAGCCTTACCCACTCTGTTCAAAATTGTAATGGAGGCATCAAAAGAATTCTCGAAAGAGGCTTTGAACGAACACCAGCAAATGTTGCGTATGCGTGGACGCCCTAAAATTATGCTGGCTCGTACTTTCGAAGAAGCGGTTGACATCTATAAGAAATACTATAACAACATCTTAGGTGTTATTACCGATATGAGTTATGCTCATGGCGGGACAAAAGATAAGTTAGCCGGCTACAATTTTGTAAAATGGATGCGGAAGCAACGGCGATTTGCACCAGTGGTTTTTACCTCATCAGAAGTTAAAAACAAAGCTTATGCTGATGAGTTAGGCTGTAGTTTTATTGATAAGAATTCAAAGAGTTTTCCTCGGGATTTGAAAAAGCAGGTGGTCAACAATTTCGGATTTGGAGATTTTATTATAATAGATCCTGAGACCGGAAATGAGATTATGCGAATACGCAACCTGAAGGATATGCAGAAGAATATATTCAATATTCCGGATGCATCGATAGAGTACCACCTTTCACACGATCATTTTTCCCGTTTCTTCTATTCCAGAGCCATGTTCCCTTTGGCTGAGTGGCTAAAGCGTATTGCGGTTACAGATTTTAGCAGTATGGAAGAGGCGCGTCAGATTATATACGATATGATAATAAAATATCGTAAGGTTAAGAACTCGGGAATAGTTGCCACATTCGACAAAGATCGCTTCGATGAGTTTTCTAACTTTGCACGAATGGGTGACGGCTCTATAGGCGGTAAAGGGCGTAGTATCGCTTTTATTGATAATATAATAAAGGAACACTTAGAGTTAAATGAGGATAACAAGATTTCGGTCAAGATTCCTCGTACAGTAGTATTATGCACCGACATCTTTGATGAGTTCATGGAGACCAACGACCTGTATCCAATAGCATTATCAGACAAGTCGGATGATGAAATATTAAGATGTTTCTTTCGAGCGGGCTTACCGGATCGCCTTATCGAAGATTTCATGGTCTTTCTGGATTCAATAGATGCTCCAATTGCCGTACGCTCTTCTAGTCTGCTTGAAGACTCGCACTATCAGCCTTTTGCGGGTGTATATTCAACATATATGATTCCTTTGATGAAAGACAAGTATGATACACTCGGATTGCTTAGCAAGGCTATAAAAGCAGTGTATGCTTCTGTTTTTTACAAAGACAGTAAAACTTATATGACTGCAACACAGAACCTGATAGATCAGGAAAAAATGGCAATAGTGATACAAGAGGCTGTAGGGACTAACTACGAAGATCATTTTTATCCAACTATATCAGGTGTGGCACGATCATTGAATTTTTACCCTATAGGGAATGAACGACCCGAAGAAGGTATAGCCAACATTGTATTAGGTTTGGGTAAATATATTGTAGAAGGAGGTTCGAATCTGCGTTTCTCACCGGCACATCCACACAATATTGTACAGCTGAGTTCCGTAGATTTGGCCTTAAGAGATACTCAACGCTTTTTTTACGCTTTGGATACAAAGAATATTCAAAAGGAATTTACAACGAATGATGGTTTTAACCTTTTGAAGCTAAATATAAAAGATGCAGAAAAAGATGGCTCTATAAAATATATATCATCGACGTACGACCCTGTTGATCAGGTTATATATGATGGATATTATGATAGTGGTCGAAAGATAATATCGTTTGCAAACGTTTTACAGCATAATGTTTTCCCTCTTGCTGAAATTCTACAGCAAGTTTTAAAAATTGGACAATCGGAAATGGGACGTGCTGTAGAGATAGAATTTGCTGTAGATCTGAAAGAAAAAGGAGAAGGGATATTTTATCTGTTGCAAATAAGACCAATAGTACAAAATAAAGAATTGCAGATTGAAGATTTGTCTCGGATAAAACCGGAGGATGAGATATTACACTCGAATAATGCTTTAGGCCACGGAATTATAAGTGATGTGCATGATATTATCTACGTGAAAACAAAGAATTTCAATGCAGCTAACAACACAAAAATAGCGACAGAGATTGATAAACTGAATGCTGAATTTTTGGAGAAAGAGAAAAACTACATACTGGTAGGTCCCGGAAGATGGGGAAGCAGTGATTCTTGGCTAGGTATTCCGGTTAAATGGCCTCAAATATCGAATGCTCAGGTGTTAGTTGAGCTTACCTTGGATAACTATAAAATAGAGCCAAGTCAGGGTACTCATTTCTTTCAGAACCTGACATCTTTTGGCGTTGGATATTTCTCTATCAATCCGTTCACATCTAAAGATGGTTTATTTGATGAAGATTATCTGAATAAACAACCTGCGGTCTTCGAAACTGATTTTATACGACATGTTCAGTTTCTAAATCCGATGGTTATAAAGATAAATGGAAAAAAGAACATTGGAACCGTACTGAAACCCGAACAAATATAAATTAATTGTTTATGAGAATAATAATTGGGATAATCTTACTTCTATCTTTTGTTGCTATTGGGCTGAAGGCTCAAAATGTAGGGCTTGCAACTTATTATGGCAAGAAATTTAATAACAGGAAGACAGCCAGTGGCGAAATATACAAAAAAGACAGCATGGTTTGTGCTCATAGGACATATCCTTTTGGCTCTCTATTGAAAGTAAAGAGTTTAAAGAATGATAAAGAAATAATTGTCAAGGTTATCGACCGAGGTCCTTTTAGGAAGAAATGCATAATAGATTTATCATATGCTGCAGCGAAAGAGCTCGATATGGTACATCATGGTTTGATGAAAGTAGAGGTGTCGGAATATATTAAACCGATTCAAGATACCATTAAGTCGGATAGCATCGCTATGATAAAAAATCCGCTTGTAGAGTGATACTGAGTGTTAGATATTTAGTATATTTGGAGGTAAAATTTGCGATTAATCACACAAAAAATCTTGTATCTTGAATAAAATATTATATCTTTGCAGTCGCTAACTCAAAATGGTTCCTTGGCCGAGTGGTTAGGCACCGGTCTGCAAAACCGTCTACGGCGGTTCGAATCCGCCAGGAACCTCTGGATATGTTGAAGGAATAGAAAGAAAAATTCTATTCCTTCTCTTTTTCAAAGACTTACGTCCTCTGTGGTGGAAGGACTAAAAGGATAAATTTCATAGATTTTCAGCTTTTGTTGTACAATTGTTAGACTAAAAAACGATGTGCAACATGAAAGCAACCCTAAAAATTCTTCTCCGTAAAAACTATGTTACAAAAGAAGGTAAACGTCAAGTTTGTCTTCGTTATACAGCTTACAGACAATGTACTTTTATCGGATTGAATATTTCTGTTTTACCCCAGCATTGGAGTGAAAAGAGATTAGCTGTATTATCTGGCGATGAACGCTTCCTTTTCTATAATGAACTAATTAAAAAGATGTACCATAAAGCAGATGGTATTATAATTGAGAATTATTTAAAGCCTCTCCCCGTCTGTGAATTTATAAGTAAGCTAAAAGATCAAAATTATGGCAATACCGATTTCTATGTTTTCATTGAAAAAGAAATAGAGTTGTTAAAGGCGTCCCGTGCATCAGGAACAATTTCTAACTACAATAAACTTATCAATACCATGAAAGAATGGAAACCAAGCCTTTCTTTCAGCGAAATTACCTTGGAGTATATTCAACTTTATCATAACCACGAAATAGAAGTAGGCAATCAACTATCTACCATCTATAAGAAACATGCTAACTTTAAGTTTCTCATAGGTCTTGCTATTGATAAAGAAATGATAAAAAAAAACCCTTATGATAAATTTGAGATAAAGAAAAGTATCAAAGCGCAGAATAATGATGTCCTGACAGAAGAAGAATTACAGAAGCTACAAACAGCCTACGATGAAGATAAATACAAAGAAGGCAAGAACGAAGTTTTACGCGAATTTTTATTTAGTTGTTATACCTCTTTATCCTTTGCCGAATTTTCAGAAGTGACATACGGCGATTTAAAACTCATTAAACTCAAATCTAAAGAAGCATATCCCTTGGGATGATCAGGGAACTGTTTTTGCCCCGAATGACCTGTATCCGATGACAAAGAGAACATTCAGGCTTTACTATACCTCTCTTGGTACGAGCAGGCAGGTTGTGGACGTGTACATCGTTAATTCTTTTGGGAGGGTAATACAAAAGAGTTTCAGCTTCACCAATAATTCGACCAATACCGGTCGTAGCGACGTAAATTTAAAGTATTAACAATTTAAATTGCTGACAAATGGGCATGGCAATAAGCTTCTTTGTATATCAGGTAGTAGTATGGGCAGTTATTGTCTATAAACTAAGAAGAGCTCCGACGGATAAAGAACTATGGGATTATCCCAATAAATTATTATCCAATGTGTATAATTTCGATATTTGAAAATCTAGTCCAAAGCCATATTACTTGGTAGTTTGGCTTTGGATAATGATTCAGTTTAGGACTTACTATCGGAAGACTCGGCTAATACTCACGGCCGATAGTCAGCAACTTAATTTATTTCGCACTAAAATGTTTTTCCAAGGCTGTCGGTATACATAATAAAACTCCAGTATTTCACCCGGACTTTTCTTGTTTGTTTTATGTATGAGACAATATTGGAAAGATTAACCTTTGATTTTCAAATATTTTTGATTCACTACTCAATACAAATAAGGTAGAGTTTTCCTCTTTTGACAATTCAATGTTATACTTCTTATTATCTATAGGCATAAAATACATAACTACATTTTGTGTTTTTTCTGTATGCATTGCATGAATTACCTCCTCTATTTCAACGTTTTGGGTAGATAAGATATCATATAAGATAAGATCATTATCTTTATATTCAGCTATAACGATTGTATCGAGAACTTCAACGTAGTAAAGGTTCTCTTTAAAGCTGAATTTGTCAAAATAGTTACAGTAAAACATGACTAATCCTGCATTGTCAACCATTGAAATGTTGAATAGAGGAATTGCATTTTTTGCTTTTGTATAAAGCAGCCGGTGGTCAGACTGATTATTTACGTCCAGCTTTCTAATAATGTATTTGTTTCTTACAAAATCTATCTTTCGGGTAGCGACATATTCGTTAGCAGTATTAAACCCAAACAGAGTGTAATAATCTAGAACACTATTATTCGCAAACAAATAGATCATATCGGATTTGTCTTTCCATTCATCTAATACTTTCTCCATGAGAAATTTATTCAGCCCTAACTTTCTATACTCTTGGTCTGTGGAAACCGTACCTAATTGTATAAACCGTTTCTTTTTTCCCAGAACAATAAAATCAATCACACTGACGGTAATATGAGAAACCATCTTATTACCGTCTAATAAAGAATACAGCAGGCAACTGTCTTGCCAATAGCCACTGATGTACCACTTTTCAAAATCGAAACCCCAAACCTTTTGCGTTAATGTATGCAAACAGTTTCTTAGTTTTCCATCGTTTTTATAATCAGTGATGTAATTGTATTGCTTGTTCCTTATTACTACTTTTTCCATAGTCTTATGCCTCCTTTCGTTAATTTTACTTTTCTGCCACTACAAACATTTCATTATTAGAAGTGAAGTTCTTATGACTTGAGATAGGCCTTCGTCTTTCGGTTCTACTCTTGAATTTTATTTTACAATAAAAGAGCTTGCATCCGACAGATATTTCATTTCTTCACTCATCCGGCTCAGTGCTTCGGAAAATGCTTTGTCATCCAATCCGGGGTTGAAGCGAGAGCCGCATTGTTTTTTAAGTTCACTGCTTGCTGTTTGTTGCCGTGAGGCCTCAGAATACAATTTGGCCAAATCCTGGTAAATATTGTCAGGATTGCTAATTATACTTTGCCAGCTGCTTTCCAATTCTTTCATATAGTTATTAGCTGCATTGCAGTCGCATTCTAACGACTGCGCAGGAAAAGTATAAGCAGGTTGCTCACTCAATCGTTTCGTGTTTGTTGGAAAAATGATACCTTCGGGCAGTTCACCCGCAAACTCTTTTTTATAATCCTGCTCTCTGTATAATTTGCGAATTACATTTTGCTTGTGAGCATAACTCACACTTATTTGGTCTTTGGCATTTTCATCCAACCCAAACATCCAGGGAGTATGTGCTTTTTCGAGGAATAGCGTATTGAGTACTTGAACCGGCAGTTTTACGATACCGCTGCTTGCTTGGTATTCAACACTATTCTCATCGTAAATATTATCAACACTCTTGTCCTGTACGTTTTCCATCACATAAAAGTTAGCATGTAGCATGTAGTTCGAAAGGGTGGGATTCATTATCGTAACAGATTTATTGCTATTGACCTTGGTTACAAAATTAACAGAATTACCCTTATATGTCAAGGTGTGTTTACCTTGAGTGATGCCAATAGGCAGAGAACTTTTAGCCGGAATAGTATATTCTTTGTCGTCTATTTTGATAATAATATCTGCTTCCAGTGGGTTATCTGCCAAATATTCCCATACTGGCTTCGAATTACTACAGGCTGAGATAAATATAACTGAGAAAATAAGTAGGATTCGGTGTAGCTTGCTTGCACTCATTCTTTTTAACGTTAAATCAATTTAGTTTTATGAATATCAAATCAGTCTTTCTTTATGCAATCTTTCTAGGTAATGATTATGATCGCAATTTATGATACACTTGGAAGTAGATCATTTATACTGGATGATATTTAGTTGAATTTCAAATACAAAAGTAGAGTGTAGAAAAATAAATAAAGAGGAATTACTAAATAAAAATACGCTTATTATACTGAATTTACAATAATTATTTCCCCAAAATACTGATTTAAGAGTATCCTGGAAGAACTTTTCTCGACTTAGGAGTTTTCCTACTCTTGCTGAAACCTTAAAAGGGATTTTCATAATGCTTTTAGTCATTAAGTTTTACATCTAATTTTTTTGCAATCTGAACAAAAGTTTTGATTGGAGGCTGTACTTCGTTGGTACATGATCTTGAAATAATAGCTTCATTTTTTTTCTAATTGTTCAGCTAACCATTTGCTACTTAAATTCTTCGATACAAGTATTATATTTAGTCTATTTATTGTTTTTTCACTCATAAAAGTTGCATTTTATACAAATGTGTTGATTTTATTAATATATTCCTATAAGAGAGCATTTAAATAAAACTTTGTAAATACCAACGATAAGAAGTTTTTCTATGTCTTGCTGTATGGAAAAAGAGAAATATAAGGTCTATGTTACTATTTGGAACTCATTCTTTTATTTCATTTTGATAAAACCTTATGATTTGCGTTATTCAATAAGGAAAAGGAGGGTAACAAGTAAATCAATCTGGAAGTTAGGAAAAACTTATGTTACTATCGTGATCTTGTTACTTTATCTTGAATTAGACCTATATAAGAATTTAATCTGAGAAGATATTTAAGGTTTTTAGGATATATTCAAGTGCCTTTCCAAAGAGTAAATCATTAAATCATTTTACCATGAAAGAAAATTATTTTATTGGAATTGACGTAAGCAAAAAGAACTTGGATTGCTGTCTATTATGTAACGGAATTGTAATTAGACAAGATGTTATCTCAAACCACCCAAAGAGTATAGAAAGCTATATTTCAATCATTTGTATTGAAGAAAGCACTGATATTGAGCAAATAGTTGTATGTGCCGAATATACCGGATTGTATATCTATCCTTTAGTAGTAGCCTGCCAAACTAACAGTTATAAACTTTGGTTAGAAGATCCAACACAGATAAAATATAGTTCCGGATTACAACGAGAAAAAAACGATTTAATAGATGCTAAACGTATTGCTTTATATGCTTTTCGATACATTGATAGGATAAAATTATATAAGAAACCCTCAGCCAGTATTGAATCAATCAAATTATTATCTGCGGAATTAAATATGCTATGCGTTGATAGGGCTAAATATCAGGCTCAGTTATCTGATCAAAAAGAGTATATGCCAGATTATATCTATAAATTGAAGTCTAAAAGACTGAATTTACTTATCAAAGAGTTAGATAAAGCGATAAACAACATAGAAATTGAGATTGAAAATATCATAAAGAATGATGTTTTGCTATCCCGACAAATGGAATTATTATTAAGTATTGAAGGAATCGGGAGTAAAACTTCTGTAAAAATGATACTGGAAACCCAAGCCTTTACAAAATTTACCGATAGTCGAAAATTTTGTTGTCATGCAGGAGTTGCTCCATTCAGTTACTTATCCGGCAGTAGCCAACATTCAAGGAATCGAGTTTCTCAAAGAGCAAATAAAAGTATTAAAACATTGCTTCATCTGGCAGCATTGTCAGCACTCCAGAATAAAGATAGTGAACTACGAACTTATTATGACAGGAAGATAGCTGAAGGAAAGAATAAAATGTCTGTATTGAACGCAATAAGAGGCAAACTTATTACCCGCATGTTTGCTGTTATTAGAAACGATCAGTCTTATGACTTTAATTATGCTAACCAATTTGCATAATTAAATCATTGTTCGTGGTTTTGCGAACTATATTGATGAAAGAATGGCAAAACAAGAATTGACAACAGAACAGGAACTGCTTGCCCGCTTTGCCAAAGCGCTGGGACACCCTATACGCATTGCTATATTGCAAATGCTGGCACAACAGATTCGCTGCTATCATGGAGATATGTCGGAAATCTTTCCGGTGGCAAAAAGTATTTGCGAACAGCGGATCAAGGAGTATTGGGAGATGGAGTGAAATTTTGAAGATATTTATTTCTGTTGCCTCTCTAAATATATATACCCCCACTTTCTCATTTCTTTTATAATGGGATAAATAGTCTCTCCATATTCGGTTAAATAATATTCTACACGAGGGGGAATTTCATTAAAAGATTCCCTTCGTATTATACCGTCCCTAACCAATTCATTAAGTTGAGTTGAAAGCATCCTTTCGCTAATAGTCGGTAACGAACGCCTTATTTCGCTAAATCTGTTTATATTTCGTTGGATTAGTACTATTATAGTTGTCTTGCATTTTCCCTTTATAACTTTTAAGAAAACATCCGAAGGGCAAATATATTCAGGTTCTACCATTTTTTTTAATTATTTTTCTTCTGTAAATCAGTGATACGGAACTTTTGTTCCGTAACGGAATGTCTTGTAAGTTATTGTTTTATAAATAATAACGCTGTAAATTTACACAAAAAAGATGAAAATGGACTACAAAGCATTATTAGTAACAGAAAATAACGGTGCATACGACAAGAAAATCGTCACGTTAAACACGAATGATTTACCCAAAAACGATTTGCTGGTAAAAGTAAAATATTCATCAATAAATTACAAGGATGCCCTCTCATCAAGCGGAAACAAAGGAGTAACAAAACACTATCCGCACGTTCCGGGAATAGATGCAGTTGGTACTGTTATAGAATCCGCATCAGATAAGTTTGCCTTAGGAAGTGATGTATTGATAACAGGATACGATTTGGGTATGAATACATGGGGAGGATTCGGAGAATATATTTCTATTCCTCAATCTTGGGCTATATTATTGCCGAAGGAGTTATCAGCTAAAGAGTCCATGTCTTTCGGCACAGCAGGTTTAACGGCAGCCCTGTCAGTAAACTACCTTACAGAGAATGGAATATTGCCCGATAATGGAAAAATTGTGGTAAGTGGTGCAACAGGTGGAGTTGGTAGTATTGCCGTATCTATACTTGCAAAATTAGGATATGATGTAACTGCTATTTCAGGTAAAGATGAGCATTTATTTCTCACACAAACATTAGGAGCAAAAGAAGTCATCAGCAGAAATGAATTTATAGAAAGCTATAATAAAAAAACATTAGCAAAGCCTTTATTTGCAGGTTCGATAGATACAGTCGGAGGAGAAATATTATCGGGAATGCTTAAAGCAAGCCAATACGAAGGGGTAGTTACCTGTTGTGGAATGGTCGCTTCTGCCGAGCTTAATACAAGTATTTTTCCTTTTATATTGCGTGGAGTGCGTTTAATTGGCGTAGATTCAGTGGAAATATCTATCTCAAAAAAAGAAGAGATATGGAAAAAACTTGCGAAAGAATGGAAGCCGTCTAACCTTGAAAAAATAGTAAAAGAAATATCCCTTCATGATTTGCCTGAAACACTTGATAATGTTCTGGATGGCAAGGCTAAAGGTCGTTTTATACTAAAACACGAGGATTGAGTATGAAATAAGCTCACTGAGTTAGTCACTGGTCGTCGGGGAACGCCCCGACTGGATTTCTTTGTGGCACTGGCAATTATGATCGAGGGC
Source organism: Dysgonomonas mossii (assembly GCF_004569505.1). Taxonomy (NCBI): domain Bacteria; kingdom Pseudomonadati; phylum Bacteroidota; class Bacteroidia; order Bacteroidales; family Dysgonomonadaceae; genus Dysgonomonas; species Dysgonomonas mossii. The sequence goes on along the minus strand of NZ_SPPK01000004.1, from coordinate 45,199 downwards.
TTATCTGGTCTTGACGGTCATAATAAAAGTAGAGGCAAAATGAAAAAAATTAAGACTTGGTATCCGAGTAGGTAAAGCCTACGCACTGCACTATAACCTACATGGGTTATCGAATAATAGGTATTGAATATAAAGCAATTAGATTCATTTTGTATAACAAATATAATTTTCACCTGAACTGGTACGTTTTGTTATTGAATAGGGTTACAACGATATTCTTTTATTTCCCATTTATTCATACGTGTAAAGGTAGCCTATTTATTAAAAAAATAGTTGAATTTTATTTGGAAATCTCATAAGAATAGTAATCAGGCAGATTATCTGCCCATCTTATGTTATCGATAAACTTTTTGTTATATATCCTATCCTTATGAATATTCCATTCTCACAACATTCGATTTTTCCCTATTAGAACCGCATTATGCGGATGGCTGTATATTTGATATACAATTGATAGTCCTTAATATCCTTACTGTTTTTCCTTGTCAGGTTATTAGATATGATGGGTATGGATATGTTATGATCACTTCCGATAATTGTTTCTACGTTTTGTTTTATTTCCTGTTTCATAATCTGTATCTATTTTATTCAATTGCATATTGACCTAAAAATCCTCCGCATGGAACAACTAAAATATCCCGATCTATCAGGAAGATGTCTGCCTTTTTGAAATACAGGTTCTCATGTCCTACAGCATTAGGCACATATCCAAAATTTTCATGGGGTTTGAATGGACGTTCTGCCTGGAATATATGCCCTCCTTACCAAAATTCATTGGTTTTCAGCTTTTTGATGACAACCGTTTTTAGTTTATTCTCCAACTTCCATTTCCTGATATAGTAATTACCCAATCATATTCTTTGCTCTAGTAAACAAGAATATTGTATTTGTATAACAGTATATCAGGTATTTTATAATCTTGGCTTCTGTAGCTGATGGATATAATTACCTATCGGTCTGTTTCAAAGCCTATCTGATAATGTTTGCTCTCTGTCCTGTTTAGGATATACACTTTGCTTTTATAGGTGATTGCTATTTTATTTGCTATCATACTGTTGACTATATATTAAGTAAATCTTATGCTGCTAATCTTTGCTCAATAAGTGGAATGTTGTTTTCTACAAGTGCTATTATCTGTTTGTGGTACTTTGTATTCTTATTGCATACCCCTCTCGATTGGATAACTTTTAATTGAGATATGGATATTTCTATGGTTTCAATCCTCTGTCCATCTATACAAGCCGAAAGGATAAGTGAATCGGCTTTTGAGTGATAAGAGCCTACGCAATGGTGCATCATCTTTCCTTCAGTGATAATCTCGGCTACACTTTCGAGTACACGTACATTGATAAGCCCATCGGAGAACATCAACCCGAAGAATTTTGCTTTGGCTTGTCTGTATTCTTCCTCTTTTGCCAATTGTTTCTCTATCTCCAAAAGTGCATCTGCTTTTGCTTTTTTGATTACATAGCGGTCATGCTCGGCTTTCAAATTAGCAGGGCATACATATTTCGCATTATGCAGGTCTTTACCGAAAAAGCGTAAAAGGTCTATGTAGTCGCACCATGCAATAGCATTTTTGATGGTATAACCGTTTCTGATACAAATACGGATAGACGCCCAATAGTTATCTATTTTACGGCTCTTGTCCTTCAGGAAAAGTTCGAACAATTTACCTTGCTTCGTTTTAAGTAGTGTCTCCATTCTGCTGTCGGAAAGTAGGACACGATAAATATCAAACGGTTTTTGCTTGAATAAACGGTTTTTGATTCCTGTACGTTTCAGTTCGGGTATTCGCTTTTGCTTGGGGTAAATCTCTCCTGTACTTATTCTATCATATATATTGAGACAATATTTATTGTTTGCACTCTCGCTACGGAGTTCCAATGGGGTATAGGATAACCACAAATCATAATACATCGTACCCATTGTTTGACGAAGACGTGCAAAAGTGCAGTGTTTCCCATCAGGTGCAATCCAACGTTGCATTACTTCCGAATAGTTATATTGGGGTAATTTGCCGACTTTGGTTACATAGCTTAACATAATTGTTCTTAATACCTGATATCCTTTGTGTGCATCAATCACGGTCATATAGTAACTGTCATCAAATATCCGCTTTCGGCTTGTCTTGACTATCAGTTTTGATTCACAGTTCGGACAATCACACCCTAGAAGGGTAGTTGCTAGTTCTCCCATCCCTTTCCATGAATGTCCGCACTTGGTACAGGTAATAATCCCTTTTTCATTTCTGCGTCCTACATATTGGATAGCATTATCATATCCCCATTGTATTTGCTCTTTCGTCAGTGTAGGCAGGGTTTTACTCGCTTCGACTATTCGCTGTTGAAATTTATTCTTTGGTTTCATAAGGTGCTGTTTTAAAAATCAAATAGACTTGGTTGTTGTGGGACAAGAGATACCTTTTTTGCTTTCTTTACAGGCTGTCTCATCTTGTTGTAGGCTTCGTTGTGTACTCGCTCTATGGCTTCTTTTCGTGCCTGTTCTTTCTCTTCTTCGGTAAGGATAACCGTATGGTTCACCACTACATCGCAATTGATCGGGTTGCCAATTTCAATATCGTCCTCATCCCAAAAATGAACAGCCATGCCAAAAATCTCATCGTCCGTAAAACCGTTACAGCCACTCTTTTGGACGGCATTTAAAATATAGGTTATACAGTTGTCTATGCTCTTGTTCTCTTTGGTCGTATATACCCATTCGAACTGCGGATCACTTGCTGCACGTTGTTCCAAATAGGCTTGTATGGTATTCTTGAAATGATTGGTTGATTTCATGTTGTTGATATTTATGAGGCAGGAATTTCTACCCCTGGTTGTACATTCGTTTATTTTTTTTCTATTTGCCCAAAATTGATGATGTTTTGCAATTCCTCACGCTGCTCTTTTGAAATATCCACCCTACCCTGCTTGCTATTCTCCTCTATGGATCAGTCTCGGATTGAATTTTCCTCCCATCGCTTTAAGCAGGTCTTTGATTTCTTTGGTATCTCCGAAAAGGGCAATTGCTTTTTCTGAATAATCGACAATCTCATAATTTAGATTATCAGTATTAATATTTGTTTTTATTGATGTGGCTGTTAGCAGTCCTACCTTAGCATGAATATTCTCGGACTCTAAGTATTTAGTACCATTAAATAGAGGTGCATATTTGCGAAGTTCCTGTACACTGTTCTTTTCTGTTTGCGAAAATCCAAGTATCTGATAATTTACTTTTGAATAGTTCTGATAATCCAAGTTGGGATCATAGTCACACCCTTCCTTATAGGCAACAATCATAGCTTTTGCATTAGTTGGTAAGTTATTGTTTAACCAGTTTCTACCAATATCTTGAACTGCTTCTCTCTATTCTCTTTTTCTCGGCTATTTTCGCTTCTAATCGTTTTATTTCCTGCATTTTCCTGACAAGTTCGGCTACTTCTTCATCTGCTAGGAACTGAGGGTTTTTATCATCATAATAAGTGCCTATTCCAAATTTTTGGCTTAATGGTTCTATAATTTGAGTTCTAAAACTCGTTAACTCGCGTATGTTCAATATTTGATATTGATAACTATTATCCAATTCGTAAATTTTAATAACTACATTTTGTCATGATAATTTGTTTTAAAGGGTGATTAGTCTATTCTTATGTATCTTCTCAGTCTGTTAGAGAATCTTTGTTCATAGTCTTTTATTGCTTGCTTTAGCTTCTTGTATTCTTCGACCTCTTTATCATATTTGAATGATATATCGTTTAGAATCGCTGTAATTTCGCTTATCAGGTAGTTTATTTCTTCGCTAATGGTTTCAATGGTCTTGGCACTATCCAATCGTTTGTTATCATCTGTTGAGATAGTAAATCCGTAATTGGATCTATCTATGTTGCCGTTGCCTGATGTATTCTCACTTTTGTACATCCGTGTCAGGCTATCTACACTAATATTGATGGTGTTGCCCGACAAACTGACAAAGACATCTTTGATAACTTCTTTTGCTGATTTTATCAATTTGACATTTACCATTTTTCCATCATACCGGGCAATTATGGGTTTTATGGCTTTTAATGCAGTCACAAATAATTGATATACCCTTTCCGTTGGTACTTGGCTGTAAATTCTATTTTTCTGTATGGTTCTGTGTAATACATATTTACTGATTTTAAAGGATGAATAATGCGATCAATGAAATAAGGAGAAGTAGAAAAAGAATAGAGAATATCAATTTGATAATCAGCTTTATTATTCGCCATATCAGACGAAATAGAAGATAAAAGGCAAAGAGTGCCACCACCCACCCGAAAGACACCGTAACGGAAGTTAGAATCCATACTAGGATACCTACTAAGGCTACCACCAACACCAATTTTATGCTAGATGGAAAGTAGGAAATATTGTTTTCTTTATTTTTTTCTGTTCTTCTCATAATCATCGACTTTTTTTTTATGCAGGGACGGAGCCAGTGAGGTTTCTATTGTTTTATAGGCGGCAAAAGGTCAGATTGGCGGTATGACAAAATTTTTTGGGAATAAATACGCTCGCCTGGAGGGAAAGAGGTAGATTTTTCACAAAACCCTTCAGGGCGTCAGAATTTTAGTTGTACCGGGAATATGGAATACCTTTGCCTGGAGAAAAATAGAAATCTCTACTGGCCTGTTCCTAGCCTAATGAGGAGATGGTTATTAGAGAAGGGCGGAATAAAATGGAGGTTAAAGAAAAGTTTTACCGTCTCATTATCATTTGTTAAAAAGCATCAATTTTACTTTGCAGAAATAATGTTGATGAATTATTGATGAAACAAAGAAACTAATAAGTGTAACAACGCTGAATGAATATTTTTGGCATGAATATTTATATTCTTAATTTACTATTATTTACTCCCTGTTGGCTTTCTCACAATTGTTCAAGCCATTATCAAAGACCTCTGGATTCAGCGATGCTTTTGAATTTGGAGTATCTAAGTGTATAAACTCCTATCGATACAATTCTCTTAATCTCAAAATGGTTAACAGCCATCTTTGGTATTGTACTCGTTCCTTTAGATTTGCAAATCAAAGTCCATCCATATTGCAGAGAAGACCGGGATGATACAAACAGGAGAGCATATCGTTAATTATCAGGACAAAGAGATGTTGCATTTGATTTTTGTATTAGAGAAAGAAAAATAGTTTAACAATGTTACGAGTGATACGTTCTATAGAATTAATGAGAGATTCTAATATGAATATTACAGAAATAGCTTATAGCATTGGCTATTCTAGCCTTTCTGCTTTCAGCAATGTTTTCCACCAATTGACCAATATGCGTCCAAAAGATTTTCAGACAATAGTTTCTTTGAAAGCCAGATATTAAAAAAATCTTGTTTAGTGTTAAGGGCGAAAAACTCTTCGTTTAATAATATATTTATTACTTTACATTTGGCAAGACACAAGAGAATGTTTTATCAGCTATTAATCAATAAATTAGATGTATATTGTTTTTCAATAGGTAACGATTTAGAAACCAGCTTGGTTCTTAGATATGCTTAATTTTCTCACCATATTAAAGAGCGACTTATCTTTTGTAAAGATAGAAAATAATCCTTATTTTGCTCCGATTTCTTAACACATTTATTTCTGTTGATTTGTCCCGACAGATAATTCAATTATCCCCCTAATATAAAATCACATGAAATAATTACCCTTGTATTAGAAAAATAAAACAATAGCGGATTCGCTCGTTTAGATATAAGATAACGTTTGCTGAAAGTCTCGATGTCGAAAACTGGTAAATTTCAAAAAGAAGTAAGACATATGCACAATGTTCATGCTATACAATAGTATAGGGATTCCTTTATTTCCAGAGCAACCAAAAGAATCAAAATGGAGTCTTGTGTAAAACAAACTTTATAAATCTGATTTGTTAATGGTTAAATATCAAGAAGGGAAAAATTACTCTAATTGTCTTTGTTCGGGAAGCAAATGATCTATCTGTTTTCGTCATCCCCTCCTATTTTTTCGCTTTGTTACCCAAAGAGATATTCTGAATAATCTGTGTTTTTATCTTTATACTTTTAGTTGAAGTAAAGAACAAATAAACTATTTTTGTATAAAGCCATTATAGATGAATATATTAGGTAAATACTCAACAGGTAAGCTATTACTGATTAGCTTTATCAGTTCCATATTGGTGGTCTATCCCAATATTACATGGCTGCCGTGGGAAGTGGGTAAGTTGGACGAGAGTCAGAGAATATATCATATTTTATTTTTTGCTCTCCGTTGCATATTCTATACCATTTTTATTTTTTTGTTAATAAAAATAAATCTGAAAAAGATACAAACCACTTCTTTCCCAAAACGTTTGGGATATAATTCTCTGATTAGCATTCTTGCCTTTGGTGCTTATGTGGGGCTATTCTCTCTTCTTCATGTAAGAATTGTACATTTAGGAAGTTTAGTGCTGTTCCAGTTCTTTCTTATCTGTATCTTATGCACTCTTGCGGTCTATATTTACCTCTTGTATATCGCACAGCGAAAGCAAGAGCAGGAGATAGAACAACTCAAAATAGAGAATTTGCAAAGTAGGTACGATGCACTTACCAATCAGATCAATCCCCATTTCTTCTTCAACTCATTGAATGGACTAACGGCATTAATCCGGAAAAAGGATGATACTGTAACGCTTACATACGTAAATAAACTGTCGGATGTATTTCGTTATATTCTACAAAGCGATAAAAAAGGGCTAGTAACATTGGGCGAAGAGTTAGGGTTTGTCAATGCCTTTCGTTACATGATGGAAATACGCTTTGCTAACAAGCTAAACTATAAAATCAAGGTCATGGAAGAAGATTTAGCATATAAGCTTCCGATTCTATCAATTATGCCCCTTTTAGATAATATTGTTGTTCACAACATTATAGATAGTGATCATAAAATGGAGGTAAGCATTTATCTGAATGAAAAAAAAGAACTAGTAATATCAAACCCGATATTTCCGAAACTTTCTCCACCTGAAACGAATGGAACAGGATTAAAAAATCTGGAAAATCGTTTTTCCCTACTGATGAACAAACAAATAAGAACTGAAAATAACGGAGTTCTATATAAGGTGTATTTGCCATTAATATAATTAGTTATGAGGATATTGATAGTAGAAGACGAAACAGCAGCTTACGAAAGTTTGGCAGATATTCTGAAAGATATTGACCCCACTATAGAAGTAGTGGGAAATACTGAAAGTGTGAGACAAACTATTCAGTGGTTGAACACTAATTCTGAACCCGATTTGATCCTTATGGATATTCACTTGTCAGACGGTTCTTCATTTCTGATATTTGATAATGTTGAAGTAGATATTCCGATTATTTTCACAACAGCTTACGATGAATATGCGATAGAAGCCTTTAAACTCAATAGTGTGGATTATTTGTTAAAGCCCATCAAGTCCGAAGAATTAGAGCGTGCACTAAATAAGTTTAAGAAATGGACACGTACAGAGGTTGTTGAATACTTATCAAGATTGACACAATTAGTTCCGACAAAACGTTATAAAGAAAAGCTTCTGATCCCCATAAAGGATAAGCTACTACCCATTGATTTGCAAGATGTATCTTATTTCTACACAGCGAATAAAAACACGCTAGTGTGTATGAAAAATGGGTATACCTATCCTTACTCCACTACATTGGAACAGATCTTCTTATCCCTAAATCCAACGGATTTCTACCGTGCTAATAAACAATATATCATAGCCCGCGATAGCGTCAAAGATATAACCATTTGGTTTGACAATCGCTTGCTCATTACCCTCGATGCTGATGTTCCGGAACGTATTTATGTCAGCAAGAATAAAGCAGCCGATTTTAAAACATGGGTAGTAAGTGAATAAATAAGTTCATTCTACATATAAAAAAGGAATTCTTTTATCATTAGATAGAAGGATTTTTTTATTCGTATTCGCCTTTAGTATCTATTGTTTCGTGTTCCTCCGTTTTGTAATACTAGTAGCTTGTTTTTATTTGATCTTTATATCAGTAAAATAGATATTCAATTATAAATGCCATAATAAAAGATAGTATGAAAAATAGTGCATTGACAGTAATAGTCAGTCTTCTCGTCTTGTCGAGTTGTTACCAAAAAAGTAAAGAAAACGAAAATGGTTTATTAGTAATAAAAGAACAAGGTAGTTTTACAGTGGGCGGAAGTGTAATACAAAATGAGGGCACATACGATGCCGATAAATTTGACAATTTCAAACCTTACCCCGAAGGACAAACCTATCACGGCGACCATGCTTATGTCTTTTACCAGATACCAGATAATGCACGCTCATTACCTCTTGTTTTTCTTCATGGTGCAGGGCAATCTGCAAAAACATGGGAAACAACAGCAGACGGTAGAGAAGGGTTTCAAAATATATTCTTACGTAAACGATTCAGCACCTATCTGGTAGACCAACCTCGAAGAGGAAAAGCCGGGCGAAGCACTGTTGCATCCACAATTGAACCCATAGCCGATGAGCAGATGTGGTACGAGATATTCCGCATTGGGAAATGGCCTAATTATCACGAAGGAGTCCAATTTCCAAAAGATAAGCAAAGCCTTGAAAACTTCTTCCGTCAGATGACACCAAATACCGGGTCGTTTGATAATGAGGTTATAAGTAACAGTATGTCTGAACTATTTAATAAAATAGACTCCGGCATTCTTATAACACATTCGCAAGGAGGTTTACCGGGATGGATTACCGGGATAAAAAATCAAAAAGTGAAGGCTATTGTAGCTTATGAACCGGGTACTTATCCATTCCCCAAAGGAGAACTTCCTGAGCCGATAAATGGACGAACCGGAATATTGAATGGAGTCGAAGTCTCAATGGAGGACTTTATGAAACTCACTAAAATTCCTATTATAATGTATTTTGGTGACTATATTCCAGATGAAGTAACTCATGAATTGGGGGCTGAAAACTGGCGGACACGTCTGACTTTAGGACGACTCTTCGTCGAAGCAATCAATCGTCACGGTGGCGATGCTACTTTAATAGAATTACCTAAAATAGGGATAAAGGGCAATACTCATTTTCTGATGTCTGACCTGAATAATATTGAGATTTCTGATTTGCTTTCAGAATGGTTGAAAGAGAAAAAACTTGATTGAGAAAGAAGAAAATATAAACAAAAAAACATGAAAAATTTACTTTTAACTCTATTCCTGATGTTGATAATATTTCCAATGTCGGCATGTACTGGCGATGATGATAATCTTCAGACGGAAGAGGAACAAACGGAGACTGATCCGATAGATCCAAACTCTAAAATTCTCATTGCCTATTTCAGTTGGGGAGGAACTACGCAACAGATTGCCGAGAATATTTCAACACAGACAGGCGGAACTTTATTTAGAATAGAAACAGTAAATCCTTACCCCACCGAATACACACCATGTACTGTAGTGGCAAAGGAGGAAAGAGACAATGGCATTCACCCCGAATTGAAATCTGTTGTAGAAAATATGGCAGAATATGATATAATCTTTGTTGGTTGTCCTGTCTGGTGGCATACAGCACCAATGGCTATTTGGTCGTTTTTGGAAAGTGAAGGTTATGACTTTTCAGGAAAAACAATAATCCCATTTTGTACCTATCAGGCAACTTATAGAGATGAGACACTAGCTAAAATAGTTGAACTTACACCCAACTCAAAACATCGAAAGGGTTTTGGCACTACTGATAGAAATTCTGACGTAGCGCCTTGGTTAAAAGAAATTGGCATTATTAACTCACAAAAATAATCATATCATGAAAATAGGAATATTAAACAGCAGTATGAAAGTATCAGTTTTGATACTAGGTTTATTGATGATGAGTGTGCATTGTTTATACGCACAAACTGAGAAGTATGATGAGAGTACGAAACAGGAACTCATTAATTTGTCCAAGCAAAAATGGCAATGGATGGCAGAGCGTAATGTAGATTCTTTAGATGCTCTTTTCCATGAGAAAGCAGTTTTTGTTCATATGGGAGCAACAATGACAAAAGAACAAGAACTCAACACCATCAAAAGTGGAGGGATTCAATATAAGCATGCGGAAATTCAAGAAACATCAGTGCGTTTTATTGGTAACACCGCTATCGTTTTGGACAAAATTCGTTTAACAGCTATTGTTGGTGGCAATGAAGTTGTCAATCCATTTATGGTTACGGAAGTATATGTAAGAATAGAAGATCAGTGGAAATTAGGATCACTTTCGTTCACCAGATTAATGGGAAATTGAAAAAATATAAAATAGAATCAATATGAAAACAATAAAATTAAACAATGGCATTGAAATACCGGTTTTAGGTTTTGGAGTCTATCAGATAAAACCCGAAGAAACAGAAAATGCAGTATTAGAAGCATTACAAGTAGGTTATCGCTCCATTGACACAGCAGCAGCGTATGGTAATGAAGAAGCCGTAGGACGAGCTATCAAAAAGAGTGGTATTCCTCGCGAAGAATTATTTATTACGACAAAGCTTTGGATAAGCGATGCCGGATACGATAGTACTAAGATTGCTTTTACCAGATCTTTAGAGAAACTGAATCTTGATTACCTCGATCTTTATTTGATTCACCAACCCTATAATGATGTACATGGCGCATGGAGAGCAATGGAAGAGTTATATAAAGAAGGAGTAATCCGTGCCATTGGAGTTAGCAATTTTCAACCTGACAGACTGATGGATTTGATTATCCACAATGAGATTGTCCCTGCTGTTAATCAGGTAGAGACTCATGTATTCAATCAACAGCACGACAACCAATTATTCATGGTAGAAAATGGGGTGCAGATTGAATCGTGGGGCCCATTTGCTGAAGGTAGAAACAATATGTTCTCTAATGAATTGTTAACTGCCTTTGCAGAAAAATATAATAAATCAGTCGCTCAAATAGTCCTTCGTTGGCTAATTCAGAGAAATGTGATTGTTATTCCTAAGTCTGTTCGCAAAGACAGAATGATTGAAAATTTCAACATTTTTGATTTTGAATTAAGTGTGGATGATATGGAACAAATTAAAACGCTCGATACAGGCAAAAGTCTCTTTTTCGATCATCGCGATCCGGCAATGGTAAAATGGTTAGGCACAATGGATAGATAGAAATAAATCAGAGACAATGAAGAAGTATAATTTATGCGTAATGATAATCCTAGTATTATTGGGAATATCAGGTAATATAAATGCACAGGATAATATATTAGATCAAAAACAAGAAAAGATAGTTATCATATCAGCATTTGCAGCCAAAGGCAAATTAGATAAATTAAAAACGGAATTAAATGCAGGACTTGATGCCGGATTGACAGTCAATGAAGTCAAAGAAGTTTTGGTTCATATCTATGCATATAGCGGATTTCCGAGGAGCTTGCGAGGGTTGCAAACATTGATAACTGTTTTGGACGAACGCAAAGCCAAGGGTATTAACGATAATTGGGGACGTGAAACAACTCCCATAACAGATACCCGTGACAAGTATGAGCGGGGTAAAGAGATACTAACTGAACTTACAGGAGTGAAAGTAGAGGGAAGACCGCAAACGGGTTATGCTGCTTTTAGTCCCGAGATAGAGACATTCTTGAAAGAACATCTCTTTGCCGATATTTTTGAGCGGGATGTGTTGACCTACTCTCAGCGAGAAATGGTAACCGTTTCAGTGCTTATAAGTATTGGAGGTGTAGAACCCATGTTAAACTCTCATATGAATCTTTGCTTGAATGTAGGAATAACTCCTGATCAGTTACAGCAAGTGTTGAGTATAATAGAGAAGTATGTGTCGGAGGAAGATACAGGCTCGGCAAGACAAATATTAGCAGATATACTTAAAAATAGAAACCTGAATTAACAATCAAACTCTTATGAAAATAATAAAATCAATTTTAATAACAACCCTTATGACAGTAAGTATAATATCTTCAGCTCAAACTAATCCGAATAATCCATTTGGTTTGGTTTATGAAAATGCAATAACTGAAAACGTAAATGGAAAAGTAAATATTCATTCCATTAGTTACAAATTGAATGGAATTGATATTGCGGCTAATGTGTACACTCCTGCCAATTATAGCAGTACACAAAAATACCCAGCAATAGTGTTAGCTCACCCTAACGGTGGAGTAAAAGAACAAACCACAGGGTTGTATGCTCAACGTTTGGCTGAAGCTGGTTATATAACCATAGCGGCCGATGCTGCTTATCAGGGAGCTAGCGGTGGAGAACCTCGTAATGTAGACAAACCTGCAAACCGCATCGAAGATATTCATGGCATGGCTGACTATATCGGTCAATATCCGGGAGTTGACGTAAATCGCATCGGTATCTTAGGTATCTGTGGTGGCGGCGGATATACACTAAAAGCGGCACAGGGTGACAAACGTTTTAAGGCTGTTGCAACACTCAGTATGTTTAATTCAGGCGAAGTAAGACGCAATGGTTTTCAGAACTCTCAATTAGCTACAATTCAAGAACGATTACAACAAGCATCGGACGCTCGCGGTCAAGAAACCGCAGGTGGAGAAATCTTATATACAGGCACGACTAATCCCTCGGACGAAGAAATAGCTAAAATACCTACCGATTTATATAGAGAAGGATTCATTTACTATTACAGAACGAACGCTCATCCAAATTCGACTTTCAGATACACCATGAGTAGCCTCATCGACTTAATGACTTTTGATGCAAACACCAATATGGATCTGATAAACCAACCCCTATTGATGATTGCGGGAAGTAAAGCCGATACAAGATATATGACAGATGAAGTATTCAAGAATGCAGCAAATGCCAAAACTAAAGAACTGTTTTTAGTAGAGGGAGCTACCCATATACAGACGTATTGGAAGTCTGAATATGTGAATCAGATTGTAAATAAGTTAGTTGATTTCTTCGGTAATAATTTGAAATAAGAACAATAGTAATACAGAATAAAATGAAGACAAGAAAGTTAGGTAATAATTTAGAGGTGTCGGCAATCGGTCTTGGATGTATGGGTATGAGCTTTGCTTATGATCCGCTACCGGACAAGAATGAAATGATTTCGTTGATTCATTCTGCTTATGAGATGGGCGAGACATTCTTTGACACAGCAGAGATTTATGGACCATATACGAATGAAGAATTGGTTGGAGAGGCAATATCCTCCTTCCGGGAAAAAGTAGTATTGGCAACTAAATTCGGATTCAAGATTGTTGATGGTAAGCAAGCTGGAACCAATAGTCGTCCCGAGCAAATACGCAAAGTTGTAGAAGAATCTTTGAAAAGATTGAGAACTGATTATATCGATCTACTTTATCAACATCGTGTAGATCCCAATGTACCAATTGAAGATGTTGCAGGTACAGTAAAGGACTTGATAAAAGAGGGTAAAGTCAAACACTTTGGTCTATCAGAAGCAGGAGTAAATACAATACGCCGTGCCCATACAGAACAACCTGTTACTGCTGTTCAGAGCGAATATTCGTTATGGTGGAGACAACCGGAAGAAGAATTGATTCCTACACTAGAGGAATTGGGTATAGGTTTAGTTCCTTTTAGTCCTTTAGGAAAAGGATATCTGACAGGAACTTTAACAAGTAATTCAACTTTCGGTAAGAATGATTTTAGGAGTATACTTCCACGTTTCACACAAGAAGCTCTTACAACCAATCGAGCCATAGTCGATTTATTAGCAAAAATAGCACAAGAAAAAAATGCAACTCCTGCACAAATAGCTTTAGCATGGCTGTTGGCTCAGAAATCATGGATTGCTCCCATTCCGGGAACAACTAAATTGGACCGCTTGCAAGAAAATCTGAATAGTGTTGATATTGAATTAACATCAAAAGAATTGCAAGAAATTGATATGTTAAGCTCTAAAATCACTTTAACTAAAGATCGCTATCCTGAAGAGTTGGAGCGAACAACAGGTTTATAAATAGAATTTGCCATCTGATGATGGTGAAATAATACATCAAACAATTATGAAGAAAATACACATTGCGTTATTAACATTAGTCACAATACTGTTGAGTTCTTGTAGTGGTTCAGAATGCAAAAAACAGAGATCAGATAGCAAACAAGTAGAAAGAGGTCTAGTCTTTAAAAAAGGAGAAAAGCTCCCGAATACATCCTTTACAGGTAATGCATGGTTGTACTCTTTGATCGATTCTGATGATACTAATCAGAATTCAGTAGGAAGCGTCACCTTCGAACCTGGAAGTAGAACATTTTGGCACTCTCATCCAGCAGGACAAATAATATTGGCTATTGATGGTGTCGGCTATTATCAGGAGAAAGGAAAGCCAATAGAAATCATACATAAGGGGGATGCTGTTAAGTGTCCACATAATATTCCACATTGGCATGGTGCGAGTCCTGATGGCGAGTTTATTCAAGTAGCAATTACAGGACGAGAAAATGGCTCAACTGTTTGGTATGAAGCTGTTACAGACGAAGAATATAATAATTTCAAAGAATAAATACGCCTAAAAAAATATTGGTTATTTCATCCAGTCCTCGTAGGGGAGGTAATTCCGATTACTTGTGCAATCAGTTTATTCGTGGAGCAGAATAAGCAGGTCATGAAGTTGAAAAAGCTCATAGAACAGGAAGAAATATATGAGAACTAAATTTTTGTTATTAGTTATTATAGGTCTATTGTTTGCAAACAATTCAATAATTCTCGCTCAGATGGTAAATAGGAGCTAATTGTAAGAAGATCAAAACATAACAAGTTCGTCTATTTGCATCTTGTTACCTATCTTGATTTGGTAACTGAAGTCTGTCCAAGATTTGCTTAGATTCAAATTTTACAAACTTCCTAGATCTAAGTAAATTTGCTAGTTTCAAGTCTGTTACCTATTGAAGTGTTACGATTTGCGTATATGCCTTTTCTTGTGTTTTTTTCATGTCGCAAGACATCGGAATTATTCTTTCTGTCTGAAAATAAGCAAGTAACAAAGATATTTTTGTTGACAGGTAACGATTTTGAAGCCAGCTTGGTTCTTAGATATGCTTAATTTCCTCACTATACAAAGAGCGACTTATCTTTCGTAAAGATAGAAAATGCTTTATACTAATGTTTGTTTTTCTGTGTTTTTTTTCTAATTATCATTGAATAGTTGTTGAAACCTATAGATAAGAATTCTGTTGTATATGAATAAGCTTTTCTATACAATCATGATTTCTTCAATAGGTATTCTGCGTGTCTCTTTGGGCTTTCATAAGAATATATCCTTTCATATGATCCCTTATTATTCCGGAATTTTATTGTTTTCGGTGAGATTCAGGTTGAGAGTATTGCCAAAATGAACGAGCATACCAATGTTTATGCTAAAGTTACTAATAAAGCTATATAAGGAATATTTTAATAAGATATTGTAAAACAACAAATAAGTCGATTTATTTCCGTATCTTCACATATTGAGCAATCTGGTTTTTTATTGTATCTTTTCTTCACAATGATTTGCTCCGCCTCTGCTAGCGGATCTTCCCATCGTCAAAATCGATAACAAAATCAACTTTCTTGTTTATGGTATTAATCAGTTACGAGAATGTGTAATGCTTTTGTCGTGACACATTTTTGTAAATAAGATGAAATCATTTTTTATCGGGAACATGGAAGTTAAACTTCCGGTTATCCAAGGTGGAATGGGTGTCGGCGTATCTTTGTCCGGTTTAGCATCAGCGGTAGCCAATGAAGGAGGGATAGGAGTTATATCGTGTGCCGGTTTGGGACTTATCCATAAAGGTCACGGAAGTTTTATTAAGAGCAGTATCTGGGGGCTAAAAGAAGAGTTGCGTTTAGCCAGAGAAAAAACAACCGGCATAATAGGAGTCAATATAATGGTGGCTTTATCCAATTTTGCAGATATGGCGCGTACCGCCATTGAAGAAAAAGCGGATATCATATTTGCCGGAGCAGGACTACCGTTGGATCTACCATCTTATCGGACGGTGGATAGTAAAACCAAGTTAGTCCCGATCGTTTCTTCCGCCCGGGCCTCAAAAATAATCTGTGAGAAATGGTATAATAATTATGGTTACCTACCTGATGCAATAGTTGTAGAAGGCCCGAAAGCAGGAGGGCATTTAGGATTCAAAAAAGAGCAAATTGATGATAACCTGTATTCTCTGGAACAGATAATTCCCGAGGTTATAGAAACAGTCTCATTATATAAAGAAATAAAAACGATCTCGGTTATTGCCGCAGGAGGGATATCCTCAGGAGGAGATATGTACCGTTTTATAGAAATGGGGGCATCTGCTGTACAAATGGGAACAATATTTGTTGCTACAGACGAATGCGATGCTTCAGAAGCCTTCAAACAGGTTTATCTTACAGCTAAAGAAGACGACTTAATGATAATCAACAGCCCCGTAGGGATGCCCGGGCGTGCCATTAAAGGAGAGTTTCTCAAACGTGTTGCCGAAGGATTAGAAGTTCCTAAAAACTGTCCTGTACATTGTATAAAAACCTGCGATTATACTAAGAGTCCCTATTGTATAATGAAAGCATTATTTAATGCGGCTAAAGGCGATATGAAAAAAGGATATGCTTTTGCCGGAATAAATGCTCATCTGGCTCAGAGAATAAGTAGCGTTAAAGAAGTTGTGTGCAAATTGAAAGAAGAATTTGCTATAGCAGAAAAAGTAGCATTATCAGCAATAGTTCTACCTCATGGATGATAATTTGATAGAAGAAACCGTCAAAAGATACATCAGAGAATATGATCGTTATAAAAAGCTGTCCGATATAGTTTTTGATATATGCCAGATCATAGTCGAAAAGAATCTGACTGTCAGAGCTACTGTTCAACACAGAGCTAAAAGTCCGACAAGTCTGGCCGAGAAATTAAGGAAAAGCGGCAAATACCAAACTGTAAATAGTGTATTTGAAGGAATTAGTGACCTTGCTGGCGTTCGCATTATAACTTACCAGGAAACAGACAGGCCGAAAGTCGTAGAGGAGATTCGGCGAACTTTTATTGGCAAGGGTAATGATGAAATCAGAATTGAAGTTAAAGACATGAATGGCGATAATGGCAAATACTATAAAGCGACTCACTGTCAGGTAGCTTTACCTTCCGAATATCTGACAGACAATTTCAATTTAAAAAATACAACATGCGAAATTCAGGTTTGCAGCCTGTTGTCGCATGTATATAATGAAATTGAACATGACTTGCAATATAAGCCGCGAACAGGAAATTTATCAAAAGATGAAAAGCTTTTGATCGATCAGTTAGGTCTTATAACAAAATCGGGAGATATAACTATTCGACGGTTATTGGAAGCTACAAATGAAAGATTGAAACTTCAGGAAGGTGAGTTTGTCGATGTACATGATTTTGCCGTGAGGATGGGAGAACACCTGAATCTAGGGGAATTATTTGCGAATAATGCGGGACTGTTATATGATGAGTTTTTAAATTCAAAATTGGATTCTCCTGAAACAATTATCTCCGAGCTTCTTAATAAAGACGAAACTCTGATTGATGTTGCAAAATATGAATATGACAAACTGTCCCAATATATAGCAAGAAGAATGATAAATATAACAATAGATAAAACATCTTCAGACCTCTTGTTATTAGTTCTATTAAGAAAAAAGTTTACAACTATACTTGAAGATCATTCTGTTATCACTGAAAGTGATCGTTCATCCCGCTTATTGCGAATAGCTCAAATATATAAAGATATGGTTTCTGAAAAACAGATGAAATGATAGCTATTGAACAAGACTTTCGTATATGTAAAAATAAATAAGGCAAATCAAAACAAAAATGGCAACAAGACAAAGCTCTTCGATAAACAGGAAAGAGGGCGAGATAACCCGCTCTGAAAGGACTTCAGCCACCCAGCAGGCTGAATCTGTATTGAAAAATGTAAAGGAAAAAAATGGGTCTGTTATCCATGTCATAATTAGCGACAGGACAACAATCGAACTCCCGGCCCATTTGTCCCAGGAGGAAATAGATGCCCGAGTGGATAAATATATCAGATTGCATAAATCAAAAATATAAATCACAGAACAGCTATTCCTATATAAACAAAGATATTTTAGAAATAAACATGGTAACATTCAATTTGGAATGTGGTCCAAGAGGCATGATGAATGCTGTAAGGAGCCGTCTAATCAATAAGGATGTCCAATAATAATTAATAATAAAAAGAATGAACATTTACGTATCGAATCTAAACTTTAGCACAACAAGCGAGAGTTTACAGGAATTATTTACAGCCTATGGCGAAGTAGAATCTACTAAGATTATTACAGACAGAGAAACCGGAAAATCCCGTGGATTCGGCTTTGTTGAAATGCCTAATGATGCAGAAGGTCAAAAAGCTATTAATGAGTTAAATGATGCTGATTATGAAGGCAAGACGATCACTGCAACTATTGCTCGCCCTAAAACAGATAGAGCTAGCGGAGGTTACAACAACCGTGGTGGAAATGGTGGCTACAATGGAAATCGTTACTAATCAAACGAATTGATCTATAATATCAAACGGGTAAGTAATTATACTTACCCGTTTTCTGTACTTGTTTAGAATATAATTGAATGATATCTTCTAGATACTTCATCTTCAAACAGCCCTAAATAAATCAGTATATTACAGTCAAATAAACACTCCAATGAAGATATATGTCAAATATATGGTTAGTCGTCGTTGCATAATGATGGTGAAATCCAATCTTGAGGAAATTGGGATCAAATATTCCAGTGTTCGGTTGGGGGTAATAGAAACTATAGAGAAAATTTCAATTGACCAACAAGAGCAGCTTCGAACAATACTATTGAAATCGGGACTTAAATTGATGGATGATAAAAAGGCAATCCAAATAGAACAGATAAAAACTATAATTATAGAACTGATACATCACGCTAGAGAAGAACTAAAAGTCAATTTTTCTGATTATCTGAGCGAAAAATTAAATAATAACTACACTTATTTAGCCAATTTATTTTCGGAAGCAGAAGGTGTTACTATTGAACATTTTATTATTATACATAAAATAGAAAAGGTAAAAGAATTAATTCTTTATGATGAATTGAACCTTACCGAAATTTCCTACAAATTACATTATAGCAGTGTCGCTCACTTGTCCAATCAACTTAAAAAAGTGACAGGATTGACTCCTACTTTTTATAAAAACCTTAAGAATAAACGCCGGAATAATATAGAAAACTTGTAAAACCTCCTCCAAAGGCTTTAATTTGACCTTTTGAGGAAGTTTTTTCTATTTTATTGAGGCTATACAATTTCATATCTTACTACCTAATCCAAACCTCAACAAAATGTTCTTCATAATCATTTTTCATACATAAAGTGTTTAAATTATCTTGTTTCTGCCCATCTAAAACAAGATAAGGTTCTATTGCAGAGTCTTTGATGCGATTGAATGTGATGAGATAAACAGTCTCTTGAAAACGATAATGTATTTTGTAACTATCCCATTCTTTTTTCAGATGAGGTGTTAGATGTAGTTTATCTCCCACACGATTGATGCCTAGCAATGCTTCCATTAACAGCCGATAGATCCACGATGCCGAACCTGTATACCATGTCCAGCCGCCTCTTCCGAGATGCTGAGGATTTGTGTACACATCGGCAGCTACCACATAAGGCTCAACTTTGTAAATGGCAATAGCTGCCGCTGTAGCCCCATGTTGTACCGGATTCAGTAAATCGAAAAGCTCCCATGCTTTATCTGTTTCTCCCATCATGGCAAAAGCCAACGCTGTCCAGATGGCTGCGTGAGTATATTGCCCTCCGTTTTCACGGACTCCCGGAATATACCCTTTTATATAACCCGGATTTAGAGATGATTTATCAAATGAAGGTGTAAACAATCGGATGAGTTTGGCCTCTCTTTCGACTAGCTGCATATCAACTTGCTTCATGGCCATTGCCGAACGCTCCTTATCTCCTGCACCACTAATTACCGACCAACTTTGAGCAATGGAATCAATCCGGCATTCTTCATTCAAAACAGAACCGAGAGGACTACCGTCATCAAAAAAGGCTCGACGATACCATTTGCCATCCCAAGCATGTAACCTGATGTTTTTTTGCAATTCTTTTGCTTGATCTACACAATACTGAGCAAAAGATTCATCATTAAGAAGCCTTGCCACATCCGAAAACTTGGCTAATACATCATACAAAAAGAAACCGAGCCAAACACTCTCGCCTTTTCCTTCTTTTCCAACCAGATTCATACCATCGTTCCAATCGCCACATCCCATGAGAGGTAAGCCGTGTATGCCAAATTTAAGACCATACTTAATACTCCTCACGCAATGTTCATAAAGAGATGCAGATTGGGCTGAATGATTGGGCTGATCGTAATATGATTCTTCGTCTGCCCGTAGCTCCCGGCCTTCGATAAACGATACGACTTCGTCTAAAATCTCATTATCCCCAACAGTCGAAATATATTGACATGCAACATAAGGCAACCACAAATAATCGTCCGAAAAATGGGTTCGTACACCTCTATCCATCGGAGGATGCCACCAATGTTGCACATCGCCTTCGGTAAATTGATGCGCGGCTGCACGAGGTATTTGCTTCCGGGTTATATCGGGTTCAACATGAACCAGAGCCATTACGTCCTGTAACTGGTCGCGGAAACCATAAGCTCCTCCCGATTGGTAGAATCCCGAACGTGCCCAAATACGGCTACTCAACGTTTGATAAAGTAACCAACCGTTAGCCATTACATTGACCGAAGAATCAGGAGTGTCTACTTTGATTCCACCAAGTGTTTGATTCCAATAGTTGCGAACACTATCTAATGTTTGTTGTGAAGATCCTATTTGTCGATAACGGCGGACTAATTGCTTCATCTCCTCTTTATTCTGAGCAAATCCTAACTTGAAACGAGTCTCTTTAGTTTTCCCCTCTGCTAAATTAAAAATAACTTGAATGACTCCACAAGCATCCATGCCTGCTCCTGTTTTTCCTGATAGACGAGTATGCTTCATCGCTTCAGGATCAGATAAACTTCCATTTTGCCCAATAAATTCTTTTCGATCGCCTGTCACCGTTCGGGTCTCATTGACATCTATAAAAGCAATCTTTCCTGCGAAATCTGAGTTATAGAAATTATGAGCAAAAAGCACCCCTGTTTCTATATCGACCTCCGTCTGAGTATGTAAAAGACTTTTGGATTTTTTCTCTGCCAACGCCCATTCATAATAGCCGGTAACAGATAAGTTCCGCGGACGATTGGAGATATTCTTTATTTTTAAGATTGTGAATTTTATAGATGTGTCCAAAGCCACATACATCCACAGTTCTGATTTTATTCCATTTTCAGTATGCTCAAAGACAGTATAGCCAAAACCATGTCGAGTAACATAAGGGGTATTTCCTCTTGCAGGATATGGTGTTGGAGACCAATACTGTCCGGTTTCTTCGTCGCGAATATAAAAGGCTTCACCCGATGAGTCCAGAATTGTATCGTTATGCCAAGGTGTAATACGGAACTCATGTGCATTTTCGCCCCAGGTATAAGCGCTACCGCTTTCAGATACCACCGTTCCAAAATGTTCATTTGCCAATACATTACACCAAGGAGCGGGTGTCGATTCTCCCGGTTTTAATGTAATAACATACTCCTGCCCATCGGGCGTAAATCCTCCAAAACCATTAGAGAAAATTAAATTACGCTGAGCTAATTCAGTTTCTACTGTTGTGTTTACAGTACGTGTTGGTTTTAATATCGAAGTCTGAACATCTGTAGTTAACTTCCCTTCCATTTGGTCGAATAATGTCCCTTGCTCATCATCTATTACAATTCGGGCAACGGACTGAAGAAGCAATATATCTTCATGTGGCATATGCTCTATCCGTCGAACATAAATGCCACCTTGCTTTTCTAAAAACGTAGCATCTACGCCACTATGTATCAGGTTTATTATCTCATCATACAATGATTGGCGATACACCGATGTGTCTTCATTCAATATAACAAGATCAACTATTAACCCCTTCATTCGCCAGTAAGCATGTGCCAAAACCAATTGACGTACCAGCTCTATATTTGTTATATCCTTTATTCGCAATAACACTAACGGAATATCACCAGAAATACCATAACTCCACAATCCGTTTTGTCCGCGTCTGTTGTTTTTTAGGATATTCGGATCTGTCCTGAACAAAGGGTTAGCATAAACCAAAGCTCCTGCCATTTTAGCAAAAACCTGAGCTTCGGTCTCGGTAATATTAAGTTGATAAAGAACCACCTGACTGTGAGTCCATGCCAATTCGAAAGCACGATCGGTCATACGGATGTTCTGGTATTTATCCGATAGGGACAATGCCCCCTGATGCGTGTCGGACATGCCAAGTAGCACATATACTTTTACACTCTTTCGGGCTGGAATAATGATCGACCGTCGCAATGCAATACAGGGGTCAAGAACAGAACCCTCGCTGTTTGATAAGGTTCCGGATTGCCTCATTGCCAAAGGCCTTGCCAATGAATGTCCACGACCAATAAAAGAAGCCCTGTCTGTTTCGCATGAAACGTCATTTTCCTGATCTTGCCCGGATAAAAGCAAATGCAGTAAGTATGGTGGTGTTTCTTCCTGCGAACGGGGACGCCGGGTACACAATATGGCCGAGGCTGCTGCATTGAATTTGGTTTGTACAAATAAGTTATTGAAAGCAAGGTGTGCTTCATCAGCATCTTGCGATGATATAACCACTTCGCTGTATGTAGTCAGCTCTACTCTCCGGGGCTTATTGGTATGGTTGGTTAAGGTTATTCGCCTCAGTTCCATATCATCCTCGGGTGAAACACATATGGTTGTTCTTACTTCCAATTTAGAATGTTGTTGTTTAAATTCGGCATAAGCCTGAGTGAATTTTACGCTATAATCATCAGAAGAACTTGGTATCGGTTGGTTCCCGATCGACCAGTATTCTCCTGTATCAACATCGCACAAATAAACAAACAAGCCATGACAACCTGCCGTTGCATCTTCACGCCAACGGGTGACTGCTAAATTATTCCATCGACTATAGCCTCCGCCACCGTTATTTATCATTATCTGATAACGTCCGTTAGACAAGAAGTTAACTTCAGGCGGTATGTTTTTATTGTCAAAAACTCGAGTGTAATATACACTATTGGATAACAGTGGATTAATTCCTTCAATCTCAAACTTAGAATCATCCGATATAACATCGATCTTTATATTATGAGGATTTTTCTCCTGTAACAGAGGTTCAAAAGCCTTAATCATCGGGCAAGACATAAAACGCTCCTGCATCTTATTTCCTTTCATTATGTTGGATATCGATACAAGTCCCATACCTTGATGATGTGCCATATAGGAATGAACAGCTATGCTTGTTGCATTTAACGGCAGATGAGACGGTGTATAATCAACAGCCTCATAATAACCATACAAGCCTTCAAAGCCATCATCGGTAAGCCGTTCCAAATTTTCGCACGCTTTTCGCGAATTAACCATCAGAGCCAGAAGAGTGGCATAAGGTGCAATCACCAAGTCTTTTGACAAACCTCGCTTCAATCCCAAACTTGGTATTCCGAAAGCTTTATATTGATAATTGAATTGAGTATCGGTACGATTTAATCCTGATTCTGAAATTCCCCAAGGGATACCGAATTTTTTACCGTATTCGATTTGTTCATAGATGACTCCTTTGTAGGTTTGATCGAGCAATGTTTGCTCATAATTTGGCATAACCAGCAGTGGCATCAGATATTCGAACATAGAGCCACTCCATGAAACTAATATAGGTTTGCCCTGCGAAAAAATCAGTAATCTGCTCAGCGAAAACCAATGCTCTAACGGAATTTGTCCTTGAGCTATGGCTACATAACTACACAAGCGTGCTTCGGAAGCTAGCATATCGTACGAACCTTGATCCATCCGTTGTTCGATGACATTATATCCGATCGAGAATAACTTCTTTATTGGATCATATAAAAAGGCAAAATCCATTTTGGCAAAACTATCACTTTGCTGTGCTAGAACATTGAGAATTTGTATTCTTTGTTTTGCATTCTTTATTGCGTTTTTCAGGCAAGCCTGCCATTGTGTAAAGCATTTTATTTCTCTATCAGCAAATAGATTCTCTTTGCCAGAGAATTGGTCTAATACAGATTGAATTTGTGAACAAATACCGGTAGCTTCTAAATTGGCTATTTGTGTTAACGTAGGCACATAATCTAAAGCTTCCAGTGCAGAGATTATATGATTCATCTGTACATCTTCAATACTTTCTCCCGATCTTTCAACAGGAACAGGAAGTGATATGGCAAGCCAAGGGGCAAGAAAAAGCATTTCGTCAACATACTCTTTACAGTTTTTCTTTAATACCGCACCCCATGAGTTTAGTATGGCATCGTCGGATGATAAAGTATTATTGATCTGTTCGATTTGTTGTTCTGCCGATTTTAAAAGGGCAAACGCGGCGGTTAAAGTCTCGGGCAAAGGTTTAAACAATTCCTTTTCGAATAGAATCAAAGCCTTATTTTTGCAGTCAATGCTTCTCATTGTCTGTACAGTGTCAAGCATCCCTTCGAAAATAACAGGCTTGTAAATATTATCTTCTTCCAATTCCCTTAGCCCTTGAGCAAGTGTAAGCAAATGTCCTGCCAGATTACCACTATCTACACTCGATACATACAACGGAAGCATTGGCTCAAGTGTTTCGGTATTATACCAATTATACAGATGCCCCCTGTGTTTTTGCAGTTTTGTCATTGTATCGAAAGTCAACGTTGTTCGTTCTACAAGCTTTCCGGCTGTCAGGTATCCTAAATCAAAGGCGGATAAATTGGCTAATAACGACAGACCAATATTGGTAGGAGAAGTCCGGGAAGCAATAGCAGGATTGGGTGTCTCCTGAAAATTGTCGGGTGCTAACCAGTTCTCCTTTTCATTAACAAATATCTCGAAAAAATGCCAGGTTTTACGGGCTATACGGTGTAGTAAAAGATCTTGTCCATCTGTTATGTGAGATATTTTGGGGCTTGTGGGACAACTTGCGCGCCAAGCGATATATGGAGCAATTATCCATATAAATAAAAACGGAGAAACGTATAGCATGATAGGGTTGTACATACCTAACGATATTCCGCAGAAGATAGCCATTACCGGCGAAAACCACATTCTATTATAGAATCCCGATAGCGTATTAACTGCTTTTTTCTCTACATCGGCAGAGGTTTGCCATTGCATCAGATGTTTATGAGATATAGTGAGCCGCCAAAGAGTGACAATAATTGCTTTTACACATAGATAGGCTTCGTATGGAAGAACAACGAATGCAAATAAAACCTGTTTAAATTGATGCATGCTCTTTTCTAAGACCTCCCATAAATGGAGTTTCCACGATTGGTCCTTTGCTTTGCGTAAAGAGTTGGTTATATTCTCCAATACAAAAGGAAGAGCGGTAATGAGAAGAATCAACAATAGACCTGCCCAAAGTTTTTGAGGAAACAATGTTGTAAATCCGATCAAAAATAACAATGTTGCAGGCGAGACTATACTTCGACGTAAATTATCAAGTATTTTCCATTTGCTTAAACTCGAAATAGGATTTCGGGAAAAACCTTTACCCGAATTAGGAATGCAAGGCAATATCCATTGTAAGATTTGCCAGTCGCCCCGTATCCAGCGAAAACGACGGTTTGCATCCATATTATAACCCGAAGGAAATGATTCGGAAACTTCTATATCACTAACAAGTCCGGAACGTATATAGGATGATTCCAACAAATCATGGCTAAGTATTTTGTTCTCAGGAAAACGGTTGTTTAAGCTGGTTTCAAAAGCATCTACATCATAAATACCTTTACCCATATAAGAACCTTCGTGAAACACATCTTGATAAACATCGGATACAGTTTGTGTGTAAATATCAATACCCGAGTCGCCTGTAAACAAGCGTGAGAAAGGGGAACATTGACTGCTGACAAGATTGGACGAAACGCGAGGTTGAAGAATACCATAACCCCGAATTACAACATTGCGTTTCACATCAAGTTCTGCCTGATTCAGCGGGTGAGCCATTGTTCCTATCAGCTTATGAGCAGTGTCGGGCGATAATTGTGTGTCTGCATCTAAGGTTATCACATACTTAAAGCTTAGCAATATAGACAGTTCTTCTTCAATGCGTGAGAAGCAGTTGTTTTCCGTTCCTCTTAGTAATGAATTAAATTCCATTAGCTTACCTCTTTTTCGCTCATATCCCATCCATGTTTTTTCTTTCGGATTCCGTTGACGGGGACGGTGAAATAGATAGAACAAAGTGCCGTTATCAATCCTGTACTTTTTATTGAGATTTTCAATCCCTAAACGTGCCCGGTTGAGCAAGAGATCATCGGAGGCCTCTTTCTCGTTAGGAGCATCTGGAAAGTCTGTCAATAATCCAAAATGAAGGTTGGTATTTCTATTCGATAGATAATGAAGTTCCAATTGGGAGATAAGACTATCAATATTTTCTTCATTCGAAATGATGGTTGGGATAACAACCATTGTACGGTATTGGATCGGTATCGATTTGGAAAAATCGAGCCGAGGTAGAATATCCGGTTTTGCAAAAAGTGTAATTATCCAATTGACGAAGAATACTGCAAACTGGCTAATGAAAATAAGAAAGAGAAATGATAAAATTATGAAATGCCAATGTGTTATTGATATTTCTTTAGATTGAAAGACAGAAACAAATAGGATAAATCCTAGTAGAGATAATACAGCTATAGATCCGGCATAAACAGCTAAGGGAGCACCTCTTAATACATTTTTTATTCTTGTCGAGACAGTCTTTTTTACATCAATTTCTTTTTCGAGTAAATATTTTCCATCACCTATTAAAAAATAGCCTACATGAGCTTGTCGTGTGCCTGTATCTTTATACAATTGGGTTAATGTAATTGCAGATTGAGCGATTTCAATCTCTGATCTAAGGCTGTTTTGTGCTAATGATTCTATAATATGTCTATAATGGTCACGAGTATTAAAATCCATAGATCCATAAGTTCCGGAGGGATCTTTAAGTAAGATTTGCTCTACAATACTTTGTTTTTCAACAAATATTTTCCAGTCGGTTGTATTTATAAACCGGAGACTATTTATGATATGACTAACAGATAATTGATTTGCTGCCTGATTTTGATTTTCCTGATAGATCAGTTCGTCTATAAAAAGCCCGTCCTCCGCCAGTTTTTGTTCAAGCCAATTCCGGGCTATCTGTAATGTCGAATTTTGAGACGATAACCGTTGACTGAATTCCGATACAAAAGAACCGGATGTCGGGATATCGGAATGGGACATATCAGCTACTATCTCAATCAATTTGGAGGGCTTTTTGAGAGCGGTATCTTCCAACTTGTCGACCCACAGTTTTGCTGTATCTCGATGTTTCGTATTTAACTGTAATCGAGTTGCAATACGTTGCAAATTTTCGATTAACGCCAACCGTAACATAATAGGAATTGCCCATAACTCTCCTATCTTGAGGGCAGATTTTATTTGGTATGTCTTATAAAAAGCAGAAAGCGATTCTATATCAATCTGAGAATCTGTATGGGAGATGAGTTCTATGACTGAAGAATATATACGGGGTATCCCTTTATATTCACCTTTTAAGAGACAAGGAAGTTCTTGGTTATACTCCTTGGGGTAGTGATGTCGGGCTAATAAAATATGCTCTTCAATTAAATAAAAATTGTCGATCATCCATTCGATAGCGGGAGTTACATAACTTCGATTGCTACTTGTTAACATTTCATTATTGAAATCGTACAGAACACCATCATTATAATCTAATTGCTCTCGCAGATAATTACTCTGTGTACTCCCTGTTGCCTGATGATCCTCTCCAAGTGCTTTCGAATACTCTGCCAACTGTTCTGTATTAAACAATTCACCGTAAAAAGGTTTATTATTGACTTTGTTTTGGAATTTCTTATAACTTCTAAAATCTAACATATTTGTTTCTTCTGTTTATTTTAAAAGGTATGCTGATTTATGGGTGTTTGTGTTACATAATATCTTCAATAAGTTACATAATTCTTAGGTAAAGTCATCAAAAGTGTTGAAACTATTAATTATGTAACTTATAGTTTTAATTATGTAATATATTTTCGATAAGAAATCCTGATCTTGAAAAATTATTTAAAACAAAAAAACTATGTCAAAAGAAGAAAAAGGAAAAGATAGAGCAGACAGAAAAGCTCCTCAAAAGAATCTAAAAGAGAAACGAGCGGATAAGGCTAATAAGCGAGCAGAAAAGAATCGCAAAGGGTTGGATGACTTGAAAAAATAACGATTAGGGTCTGGGCATTGTTTATAGTTGGTAACAATTATACTTCTTCGTTTTGCGCTATTCTGCTAACTACAATTATAATCGAATCGACGTATTTTAACATTTATACATGATGGAATTCTTTAATATGCTCTTATCTGTGTTTGATTGACTTTATTTATTCAAATTCGACTTTCTGTAATAACTTCTTAAATAAGAGTTTATCTTTCACCTGTATTGCCACGAATAATGACAATACTTCGTCCAATGGTATTATTTCACAGCAGGTTGTACCCATTTGAAAATATAAGAATCGACTGGAATAACCAATCGTTCTGATATTTTAGACATACGTGCAGGAAGCTTCATCAGAAAATCACGGGCACGTTCTGCTTCGTCTGTTAATCCTGAAATTTTATCTATCTGCCATTTATCTATCAGTTTTTGCATAATATCTACGTAATCAGTGGCAGTATATACCCCGATGCGCTGTGCAGCATTTGAAAACTGTTCGAAGGCAGTACTTATTTTCTCTTTCGATTCTCTCAGGAAATGAGCGAGCATAACAATCTTTTGTTTCATCATATATTGGAAAGCAAGCATCATTTCACTCGGGTCTACCTCAAATATACGCTTTACAAATTCGCTGTAAGCATGGTGATGCCTCATTTCATCACTTGCAATACGTTTACACATTCTCGACAATTTTTCATTACTCATTTTTTTAGCTATTTCTGCTACACGATTGTGCGAAATGAAGGTTGCCAATTCCTGAAAACTGGTGTATACAAAGTTTTTGTAAGGATCTCTTCCTGTTCCAATATCAAAGCCGTCATTGATCAGATGTTGTGTAGTCTGCTCAATCTCTCTCATATTCACTCTGCCGGATAAATAAAGGTATTTGTTTAATAAATCGCCGTGACGGTTTTCCTCTCCTGTCCAGTGCCTGATCCACTTTGACCAGCCGTTGCGCTTTTCTCCGTCTACATTGTCTATACCTTCTACATCCATCAGCCACGATTCATAAGTGGGCAAAGCCTCCTCGGTGATGGTGTCCCCGACCAATACGACCCAAAAGTCGTAAGGAAGTTCTTTGGCCAGTTCGCGTAATTCTTTTACATCCTCAAAAAAAGTTTCTTTTTCTGAGTCGGGGAGATAATCAGACGGTTGCCATATTTTTTCAACAGGAACCAAAAACTGAGTAATAAAATGATCTACATTTTTTTCTAAGAAGTGCATAACTTCTAAACGGATATTTGTAATTGACATTGTACTATATTAATTAATGCCTTCTACATCTGATCTTTCCTTTTTCTCAAATGTTTCTGAGAGGAGTATATCTTTCGCAGTAAAAGGCTGATGTATTGTAAAGGTAAAATTATTTTCAAGCACTAATAGTAAATTATTATATTTTGTCATTATCTACAAGTTATTAATAGTTAAACACCTATCATGTAAGCGGCTGAAATGAATTTCCATGAATTTTATTTTACTCGTTTCTTTATGAAAGATTTATAGTGAATTACTCTGTTGAATAAGGTTATAAACTATTTGTACTTCAATCTAGAACTGATAAACAATATTCGTTAATTTGTTGTGAAATAACCAACTAATAATTCTCTCAAATGTTTATTATAATACGAATATATTATTTAAAACAAAAACAAATGAAAAAAATTATCATTTTTACAATTATGCTGATAGGCATATCGCTACCTGTTTTTCTTCACGGGCAAAATGTAGTAATCAGTGAAAAGACATCATCTGAAATAACTAAAATTAAGGAGAAAGAAGCAAAAGAAATTAAGAAGGCGGAGGAACAACAAGAAAAAAATATTGAAAAGGCGAAGAAACAACAAGAAAAGAACAATAAAAAATCATCTGAAAAAGCGAGAAAAGATGCAAGTAATGATGTAGAGAAAAGAGCCAATAATGATCAACAAAAATTAGAAAAATCTACTCTCAAGGCTATCGAAAAAGCAGAAAAGTCAAAAATGAAAGCCCGACAAAAAGCTGATCGTAAAATAAAAGAAATTCAAATCAAGGAAGGTGTCGTTCTTTAAGAAGTTTAAATTATTAGTAGGTTAATTAACAGTAATTTATTAAACGAAATATATGTAATTACTGTTTTAATATAGCGAATGTAAGATGTTTGCATAATATTACATTTCTTAGAGAGAGGCCCGCCGGAAGACGATAGCCTCTCTCATCTATTAAAAGCGTTTTCTTCATCACGTTTTCCTATATCTTTTTAAATTAGGTTATGACCAGTACTCCTCCCGATCTGACAAATAAACAAAAAATCAAGATCCGAAGTATAGTTGTTTCTACACCTAAAAAAGAGTGGTATTGTAGATCAATATACAGCTCTACTTATAAAAAACAGAGTTCAAAATATTGGAGTACATATTGTTCAATGTTGTATCTCTACGCTGAAAGATCTTATCTAAAATCAATCTATCAGCAACTTATTTTCTATAGATATTTTTTACTAAGATAAAAATATGATCGAGAGTAAATAAAATAAGGTAGCCCGATTGAGCTACCTTATTTTTATATTCAATCTGTAAAATATTTGTCAATATCTGTTGTTATAACCTCCCCTATTGTTACCATAAGAGTTGTTACTTCTTTCCTGACGAGGTCTTGCTTCTGAGACTGAGATAGTTCTTCCGTCATATTCAACTCCATTCAGTTTTGAAATTGCTTTATTTGCATCTTCGTTGTTGTCCATTTCAACAAATCCGTAGCCTTTAGACCTGCTGGTACTACGATCCATAATAACTTTAGCTGAATTAATAACTCCATACTCCTTAAAAAGAGTGTTTAAATCGGCATCGTTAACATCGTAACTCAAACCTGCGATAAAAATGTTCATTGTAAAAAAATTATAAAATAAATAATCAGAAGAGAATTACGGCAAATAAGCACTTTAAACTAAAAATCTGTGGAATTAAAGGATAAGTATGAAATTTGTAATAAAAACTCAAATCTTTAATACAAAGATACGTCTAAGTATTTAAAGATTACTTCCTTTTTGCTATAAAATACTGACATATAGTTAATTATTGTGTTTTTTATGCGAATAGCAAATATTTTAACTAACAAACACAACCCCATTTTATATTTATAGAAATTTTTCGGTATTTGTGCCTGCTAAGAGATTACATCCGAATGAGAATTCAATGGATTGGGGATAAAAACATTTATAAGTATTTTACTTATGCTTCTTTTCATTGTAGATTCCTTATTGTGGTTTAAACGATTAAAATATGACAGATGGAGTAAATAAGAATTAAATGAAAGTATTTATTGTATCCAATAACAGGGTAAAGCAATAGGAAGCTTTATGTAGGTAAATTACAGATATACCATGTGTGTAATACTACAGGCGCATTATATATCTTTATGGACTCGTTAGATGTGTAATTCCTATTATATATGGATAAAATTTGATCGTATGGGTATAGATCAGAGGTCTCTAGCTTTATTCCTAATCTTTGTAAAACATACGGCAAATACCATTTAAGGAATAATTTCCCTAAATGGTATTTTTATTTACCGTATTTCATTTACCGGAAGAATCGAAAAAACATTCTTTTTTATTTTTCAGTTTTCACCTCTACTCGATCTTTTAAATATCCGGCTTCGTTTTTAACAATATCGGTTATATTCTTTAAATCTTTCTTTGATTTCCTGAAAAATTTGTTGGCATTGTCATAAATACAGTCAAATTGCCCATCGTCTTGCAGCTTACGAATTAAATACCCTGCTAAAGAGCCAATTACTAGACCAAATAATACTTTTTTCATAACTATTTTTTATTTATTTGAGATAATATTTTAATATACCTGCCGAATATATGACCATCGAACGTGTTTGGGGTGAGGCTGCTAACCCATTCAATAGCCCGAAATCATGAATTACACCATTGTAACGGATAGTTGTAACATCGACTCCTGCTTCATCGAGCTTACGCCCAAACGCTTCGCCCTCATCCCTCAATATATCATTTTCTGCCACCTGTACGATGGTAGGTGGTAATCCCCTAAGTTCATCAATAGAAGCCAAAAGAGGTGAAAGGTAAATCTCTTTACGTTGTTTTAAATCGGCTGTATACTGATCGAACATCCATTTCATCATTGATGCAGTCAAAAATCTTTGTTCACCATACATTTTGTACGATTCTGTATCGAAATCAGTATTTGTCACGGGCCATAATAAAATCTGAACTTTGATAAATGAATCATTATTTTTCTTTGCCAATAAGCTGGTAGCAATAGCCACATTTCCTCCGGCACTATTTCCGACCAGAGCCAGACGTTTACTGTCTATATTTATTTCGTCTCCATGCTTTGATACCCACTTGATAGCTGCATAAATTTCATTGATAGCCTGTGGATACTTAGCTTCTGGCGAAGGGTTATAATTTATGAAAACAGCGGCATATCCCGATTCTATGACTAAGTCGCGTACCATCCGTTTATGCGTATTATAGTCACCTAAAATCCACCCACCTCCATGTATAAAAATAAAAGCGGGTAGTTTTTTTGTTATTCCCTTAGGACGAACAATCGTTAGTTTTACCGGATAATCTTTATCTGTAATTATTTTTTCAGATTCTTCAATCCCTGATAAATCTACTTTCACTCCATTCTGTGCTGTTACAAGAACATTGCGGGCATCCTCTTTCGATAATGTTTCAACAGGAACTCCATCATTCAGCACTTTTAAATATTTTTTTACTCCAACACTCAGATGATTATCAGAAAGATAATCATCTTCTTTTTCTATTTGTTCTTCCATGTATTTCTTCTTTTTAGATTGGAATTATAAGATTCAGTTTTTTCTCATCATTTCTCTTTACAGTCACACTAGTAGTGCCCGGAGCAATAAATTCAACACCTCCAACCTCATAAAAGACGGCAAAAGACAGAGTCGTTTTGGATTCAAATAGATTTAATTCTGTAAAATTTAAACTGAATGTCGCAACACCATTCTGATCTGTTACAACATGTTTGTCCGCGTCTGCACTTTTTGTAGAACTATCTACTTCCGTATCCTTGTATAAGTAAACAGTAGTATTGGGTTGGATAGTACCCACTAAGTTCTTTACTGTAACCTGCACATTGGCACCTAATGCCGGAGCATTGTCGTCATCGTCTCCGCAAGACATAAAACCAACAGCCGTTAATATCATTATACTTAGAATCAGTAACTTTTTCATATTATATTCATCTTTGAGATAAGTCAACCTTTTTATTTATTGTGATCGGTTGGCATTTTCACATAGTCCGAATATAATACTATTTTACCGGAACATCTTTCTTTATAACAGTTTTGATGGTATCCGACTTTGTATTATTCCATGAATCTTTTACATTGCCGACACCCTCTTTTGTTTTATCAACGGCTTTATCGACAGATTCAGTGACCGATTCTTTTGCGTTTTCATAATCTTTCCCGGCGCCTCTTGTTGTATTGCATGAAACGAATACAAATACTGAGATAGACAGTATACTTATAATCTTTTTCATTTTTCTTTGTTTAATTTGAAATAAGCCGACCTCTTTATTTATTCTGATCGGTCGGCATTTTCACCGTGTTGGGATGTCAATCTAATTTTTTCTTAACATCTTCCTTTATATCTTTGACGTCTTTCTTTATATTGCTCTTGATTGTATCTGCTTTTTTATCAACAGCATCTTTTGTCTGATTCCAGGAATCTTTTACCTCCCCGGCATCCTCTTTTGTTTTATCAGCCGCTTTATCAATAGACTTATTTACAGAATCTTTCATATTCTCAAAATCTTTGTCTGCTCCAGTTTTTGTATTGCATGAGGAGAGTATTAACACGCATCCTGAGATAAACAGTATACTTAAAATCTTTTTCATTTTTCCTTCTTCTTTAATTATTCAATATATAAAATTACGGCACGGTTCCATTCCATTACATCGAATGGAGGATTGGTCTGACCTTCCCATTCAACAATAACACGGTCCTGATTTATCCCGTATTTGCCGGTCATGATGTCAGCCACATTCTGAGCCCTTTGTCTGGATAATTTTTCATTTATAACTGCTGTTCCTGTTTCTTTATCGGTATAACCGATAACCCTGACTTTCTTATCCGGATTTTCTTTCAGATATTTGGCGACATTATAAACATTGACTTCCTGATGGGATTCTACCTTTACCTTGTTAATGCCAAACAGGACAACATTATTGACCGGTTCTTCACTGACCTGTACTTCCCGGATAACTTCTTTTACAACCACAGTAGGTTCTGTCTGTTCTACCGGACGCTGCGCCAATCTTGCCATATCGGCACGCTGCATATTAATGGTATTGTTCAACTGGTCTATCTCTGATTGGTCCCTCAATATAGCTTCGGTAAATACGGCTTTCTTTCCGACTGTGAAGATTAGGCTGGCAGAAGCTGTTCCCAAAAGATCATAACCTCTTTTGCTTCCTGTGCGTTGGTCAAAATCATCTTTAAGCAATTTACCTGATAGTTCAATATCAAGGGCAACACGAGGAGAAAATCTGAAACGGTTAATGATACCTGCATCAAATGTTACACTGTTCACGTGATTGCTATTGCTTGCATA
Organism: Dysgonomonas mossii; assembly: GCF_004569505.1. Lineage (NCBI taxonomy): Bacteria > Pseudomonadati > Bacteroidota > Bacteroidia > Bacteroidales > Dysgonomonadaceae > Dysgonomonas > Dysgonomonas mossii. The sequence goes on along the minus strand of NZ_SPPK01000004.1, from coordinate 10,289 downwards.
CTCAGGTAGTTTTTTGTAGTCCCAGCCGTAAGCCCAGCCCACACCGATATAAGGAATGAAAGCGTAAATACGGTCGGCATTATAAGGCATCAGGTAATCGGTCACATTCAACATATAATTTAGTTCGGCGCTCACGTACCTGTTGCGGGTCATCAGCGATGCATCATTATTGAAAGTATGTATGTTTGTTCCTCCCGATAGTTTGATACGAGCTCCGGAATAAGGGTTAAACCATTTTCCGAATTGAAAATTAGGGGTTACCGTCATCCGTCTCCAAAAAGTAGCATCTACATCTTTGTCTCCGAAATAGATATTTGAACCGGCCCCGGCTCCGATAAACCAATTATCCCAGAAACCGTTATCAACAAATGTGGTATTACTACCCGCTTTGGTACTTTGACCTTCTTTTTGCTGTGCGGATAAGGTAACCGCTGAAAGTGTAATAATAAAAAGTAGTAGAATCTTTTTCATAATTTATTCGTGTAATTATTTATTTAAAATTTGTATCCATATCCAATCAGGATTACGGCACAGTCGTTGTCTCCTAATATAAATCGGGCCTCAGCATTCAAAAAGAACCTGTCATCTACTTGGTAGGTAATACCTCCTCCCAGATTGAATGCTAAATCTGTTTCTGCATGAGAATCAGTTTTTTGTTCTGTTCCCCCGATTATAACTGATTGTTTTCCATAAAAATTATTTTGTATACCCAGACCGGCTAAAGGGTAGACGGATATTCTTTCCTCTGAAAGATTGAATACATAATGGACATTTAACATAACGTCTAATCCTGTTACTTTATCTTTGGGGAAATAAAATGTAATATCGGGAGCTATAAGTACATTATCCAAGATACTATATCGTCCCTGTACACCGATTGCAAAACGTTTATAATCGGTTTGATAACCTAAACTGCCAATAGCAGCTTTGTCTCCTTTTTGGGCGGAAAGACTAAGTCCTGTAGCTATGCAAGCAAGTAATAATATGATTTTTTTCATAATTTATTTTTTATTATTTACAACTAAATAATCTAACCGTTAGATTTACCTCCGGACTTATTATTGCGATTATACCCGCCAAATAAAGATAGTATCCATAAAAAGACAACTGCACCGACAACTGACACAATCAGCATTCCTACAATCCCACCCCAATTTATACCTAGTACGCTGAAAAGAAATCCGCCTAAGACCGCTCCGATTAAACCCACTATCAGGTTTACAATTAAACCGAAACCACGTCCTTTTGTAATGTAACCGGCTATAAAACCTGCAAGGACGCCAATGACTATTGAACCAATGATACCTAATTCCATTTCCTTTGTTTTTAATTATTATTTGATTTTCAGTCAACCGGAAGTGATGGAGCATAGCGGTGTTGACAATCCGGCCAATGCTTTTATTTTTTCATACATAATACTCAGATTATGCTTTAAATTGTATCTGACAGATATCTGTCTTTCTATAGTTAAAACAATTGAAAAATAGATATGACTTGTTAATCTGTGAATTATGTAATTAATAAGCAAAAATGTATAACAAAATATATTAGGCAAATTATTTCCTTTATAAGCTATTCAATACATTTTGCATATGAATGGAAGGATGAGAATCGGGTCTCCAAATCAGAAAAAGAAGACAGCTTTAATTACAGAAGGAAATAGTGTCATAGGTTATAATATAGCTACTAGCCTGGAATCTACTGGAAATTGGAATGTTATCCTCATATCTTCCCAAAAGCTTTCTTATACAGGAACATTCAAATTTATCTTCCTGAATTGTCGATCGTATTACACAATCGATCTATAGAAGGATAACAATAAAAAGTTAGTTAATAAATAAAAAAGAGGATTTTAACTAATCCTCTTTTTTATTTATTAATTTCTAAAATTAGGTTATAGTGAAATTTTATCAGAATATCCTCGTTTAAAAAGGATCGGTTAAAAGGCTTGTCCTGATTAATTTCTTATTGACAAACTCTTCAGTACCGAATTCTGATAATTCTCGTCCATATCCTGATCGCTTTGTTCCCCCAAATGGTAAATCAGCTTGGGTCCATGTCGGATGATTTATAAAAACCATTCCGCTATCTATTTGATCAGCTATTAGTTTCCCTTGTCTTATATCACTTGTGAAAATTGACGCACCTAGCCCATAGCTAGTGTCATTTGCCAGACTAATTGCTTCCTCTACAGTTCTTACTTTAAATAATAATGCAACAGGACCAAATAGCTCTTGAGAATAGACAGGATTATTCTTATTTATATCGGAAAGAATGGTTGCTTCCATATAAGCTCCGGAACGATCTATCCGCCGTCCACCCAATTCTATTCTGGCTCCGGCTTTAACCGATCTGTTTATCTGATCTAATAAGTTAGTCAAAGCTTCTTCACTTACTAATGGCCCAAGTTCCGTTTCATTATCCATCGGGTCCCCCACTTTTAGGGCCAGTAAAGCCGCTTTAAACTTATTGAGAAATTCAAAATAGACAGACTCCATTATAATAAAACGTTTTGCAGCAACACAACACTGTCCTGTATTATTCATTCGGGCTATTACTGCCCAGTAAATGGTTTTATCGATATTGGCATCATCTAATACTATAAATGGGTCGCTACCTCCAAGTTCTAAGACTGATTTTTTAATATTTTTTCCTGCAGCTTCTGCTAAACTGGCTCCGGCCTGCTCACTGCCAGTCAGAGAAGCACCCTTAATTCTCTCATCGGCAAGAAGCCTTGATATCTTGTTGCCAGGTATCAATAAGTTTATATACAATCCATGTGGAGCACCTGCTTCTTTAAATATTTCGCTCAATGCTATTCCACACTGAGGAACGTTAGAAGCATGTTTTAAAAGAATAGTATTCCCTATCATAATGTTGGGGGCAGCAAAACGTGCAACCTGATAAAATGGAAAATTCCAAGGTTGTACCCCCAGTAAAACTCCTATCGGACTGTAGCGTATTAATGCTTCTCCATATTTAGGTCTTAAAATCTTATTCGCAAGAAATTTTTCAGCATTTTCAGCATAATAATCAAAGATATCCGCACTAAGTTCTATTTCTGCTTTACTTTCACCAATCAGTTTCCCCATTTCGGTAGTGATTAGTTCAGCAAGGTTTTCTTTTCTTATTCGTAATATTTGTGCTACTTTATGCAATAGTTCCGAACGTTGTTTATAAGTTGTTTTTCGCCAACTCTGATAAGTAATATCTGACTGGTTGATAACAGTCTCTATTTCATCTTTCGACATTTCATCAAATGATTTCAGCTTTTCATTTGTTGCTGGATTTACTGTTTTTATTGACATATGAATTTGTCTAACACATTAGGTGTTAGTTCATAAAGGTAGTTCTCTTATACCCCAGATATATTACAACTAATCGTTTATTAATTACATGTTTTACAGATTATCGATATTAGAATATAATTGTCATTCACTAAATATGTAAAATATGTAACTCATTTTACTTTTTATGTAATAATATTGGATTTAATAATTCTCATCTTTGGATATAATTAATATTTTAATAGTTATGTCAAAAGAAGATAAAGGAAAAGACCGGGCGGATAAAAAAACTCCTCAAAAAAACTTGAAAGAAAAGCGAGCGGAAAAGGCTAATAAACGAGCAGAAAAAAACAGAAAAGGATTAGATGATTTGAAAATTAAATAATATTTTTTTTTAAAACATTAGAAGTGCTATCTATTTTGCGGTATACCCCTATTGCTTTATGTGTTTATAATTGAATATTATAGAATTAACAGGTTTTCAATATTGGTTTCTCTTTTTTGACCATGCATCTTATAAAATGATAAAGTAGTACCTGTTATTTTCTTAAACTGGTTTGATAAATGGCCAATACTACTGTAATGCATTTTGAAAGCAATTTCCGAAAAAGTTAATTCATTGTATTGAATGAGTTCTTTAACATGTTCAATTTTATGCATAATGATGAAATGCGCAATTGTAAAGCCTTGCGACTCTGTAAATGTATTAGATAAATAAGTGTAGTTCAGGTTTAATTTATTACTTAGATAGGTTGAAAAGGGAATCTTTAATTTATTTTCTGAATAATATATTGATTCTATGACTGCTATTTTTATCTGCTCGATCACTATATCCTTCCTGTTTTCTATCAGTTCTAATCCGCTTTTAGCCATGGCTAGTTTGAGCTGGATATTTTGTTCATGTGTTGGATGTGTGGAAAGATTAACAATCCCTAAGTCAACGGTAATATAATTGAGTTCCAATTTCTTTAACTCTTGTATTACCACTATTTTGCATCGTTGACTTACCATATGTCTAATGTATATTTTCATAATGGTAATATTTATTTGTTTTTTGATAAAAGAGAGTAACTGAACTTCTTATTCCAATCTCATTTTATGATTGGCTTATAAAAACATCAGATTCTGCGAAAAGTGGTGTAGATATATAGAATGAAGAAAAGAACACTATACTATTATAAACAATTAATTAAGCCTTATTGTTTCAAATAATTTAAAATTCAGATATTTAATGAGTTATTCCGGCTAAATTGAATAATCTTGTAGGAGTTGACATCAATAAGATTTGATCTTTATCATGAACATCGAGGAATACCCATTAATGTCAGTCTTTCGAATAAAGAACACAATTGAAAAATAGGTATAGCTTGTTAAGCTGTGAATTATGTAATTAATAATCAGAAATGTATAACAAAATATATTCGGGAAATTAGTTCCTTTATAAGTTGTTTATATATTTTCTCCCACAAGTGACGCTTTAAGTACAAATAATTCACTAAATGCATTTGGTTTTCTCCTGCAATAGGAATCTGTCACAGTTTACAACCCCAAAACGGAACGAGCCAAAGAATACATCGATTTTGAAGAATGAAAGGCATATACTTAATTAAAAATGTCGTATCAGGCTCGAAAGATCCTTTAAAAATCGTTAGTGAATGTGAAACAAATACATCATATCGGGAAAAAGATATAAATAAAAAGAGAGGTGACGGTAAATGATAATCGTTGCCTCTATTCTATTGCTTATAAAACTCTGCTGATTCAGTCTTAAGGTTTAATAAAATTGATATATTTTCGTTCTTCAGAGAATAGCAAAGCTGTATCTATCAACGCCAGATGAGAATAGGCTTGAGGAAAGTTACCGAGCATACGTTTGGTTTCGAAATCCAAATCTTCACTAAACAACCCCAGATGATTTGAATATTCCAGTAACTGATCAAATATTTTCCGGGCTTCGCCTTTCTCTCCAATCATAAACAATGCACGAGTTAGCCAAAAAGTACAGATAGTAAAAGCAGAAGACGGCAAACCAAAATCATCATCGACTTTATATCGATACATCAATCCATTATGGTATAATTCTTCTTTTATACGTTTTACTGTCTTTATATAGCGATCATCGTTTGCATCTATAAAACCATATTGTTCCATCAAAAGCAATGATGAATCCATATGCGTATTATCATATGCTTGAGTAAAACTCTGAATCTGATCGTTCCATCCATTCTGCATCACATCTTCTTTTATAGCCATCGCTTCTTTTTGCCATGCTGATACATAGTCAGTCTGATTTAAAAGTTTGGCTATCTCTATTGCTCTGTCAAGAGCTACCCAACACATTACCTTCGAGAAGACAAAATTCTTTTCGATGTTACGAAACTCCCATATACTCTGATCAGGATTTCTCCAAACAATATAAACCGTTCTGATGATCGATTTAACAACTTCCCACATTTCTTCCAACTCGCCCAATGTGCCAGGAAAACGGAAATAATAGCTATGTATAACATCCATCAAATAGCCGAAAGTGTCATTTTGTTTTTGGAAATATGCAGCATTTCCAATTCTTACCGGTTGGGAATTTTCATATCCTGCCAAATGTGGCAGTATCTCTTCTTTTAATGTACGACTACCATCTATTCCATACATAATTTGTAAAGAATCTGATTTAGACTTCAATATATCCTTCACAAAAGACATAAACCGCTTCGCTGTTGAATGATGCCCAAGTTCTATCAGGGTTTCTATAGACATCGATGCATCACGAATCCAGCAAAATCGATAATCCCAGTTGCGAACTTCGCCTATTGTTTCCGGAATACTGGTGGTAAGAGCTGCCATAATAGCTCCGGATGACTCATAACACATCAGTTTAAGAGCCAACAGACTGCGACAGATATAGTCGTTGTATTCGATGAATTTTCGGGAACGATTATTCCAGTTCAACCAGTAAATCTTTGTACGCTGATATTCGAGATAGGCTCGGTTGATATCTATATTCGCTAGTTTTTGACTATACGACAATAGCATATACTGGTCTTGCTCCAGAATAATTTCTTCTTGATTTAATATGGTGTCAAAATCAATACTTGAATATAAATAGATATTATCATTTCCATCTACTAAAGAGAATGTTCTTATAAAGTAGGCAAACTTTTTGTGTATGACCGAATCTCTGGCATAATTCATTACAGGAGTATAATTTATCCTAAAACGTGGTTTACCATCAATGAGTCTTATATAACGATAGATTTCGGAAGGGATATAATACTCGTCTCCACGGGTCTTGTATCTCGGCATAAAATCGAGTACTTCAAATACGCCCTCATCAGAAGCAAAGCGAGTACAAAGTATATTTGTTTCTTTAAAGTAATTTTGTGTAATACGATAACTATCAGAGACAATGAATGAAAAACTCCCGCCTTTATCTTTATCTAATAATTTAGAAAATACAGATGGAGAATCGAATACCGGAAAACAAAGCCAATCGATACTTCCTTCTTTTGAAATTAAAGCAGCAGTTTTACAATTTCCGACTACACCGTAATCTAGATTATCCATAAGCAATTAAATTATTTTATTAGTTTTTTCAAAAAATCAATGTTTAAAGTTTGTTTTGGAATATTATACCGCGCTGCATTTGATGGGTCTCCTACTTTTATCGTTATAGCCGTATCCGGCAATGCCATAAACATTTCTTCATCAGTTGTATCGTCCCCTATAGCCATCACAAAATCGTATTCACTTTGACTGATTAGCCTTAAAGCTTCTGAGCCTTTATTAAATTCGCCTGACTTAATTTCTACAATTTTATTTCCTTTCATTATCTGTAAATTCTGTCTTGATGCTGGATTTATTAAGGCATTTATCAACTGTGTTACACGCAGTTCGGCTAACCAGACATCAACATCCCGGTAATGAAAGACCAAGGCCGTTTCTTTTATTTCAAGTTTCGAACGAGGAGTCTTTTTTACTGTATGTTTGATTATGTCTATTATCTCTTGATCCCATTCTATTTTCTGCCCTTTACTTTTCCATATACCATTCTCTTTGTAAAACATACCATGTTCGGCTGCCATATCTAATGGCAAATGTCCTAACCAATCTTCTAGAGTCTGTTTATCTCTACCACTACTTATTATCATTCTATTATGGCTATCAGCACACATTTTTTTCAAAAGATCAATAACTTCAGTCGTTGGTGATGCTTTCATCGGATTGCGATGAAATGAGACTAATGTGCCATCGTAGTCTAAAATAATCAGACGTTTTTGAGCTTTTTGGTATGCATCTTTTATTTCATTGAAGTTTTTTCGTACGATTATTTTCTTTTGTAATTCTTTATTTTTCTTTTTTACTGAAAACAATTCATCTATAAAATCTTTAGCCCATTGTCCAACATGTTGAGAAGAAATAATCTCTTGCATATTTGATATAGCTGCTTTTTGTTCCTCTTCCGGCATTTCCAATGCTATAAGAAGAGCATTCTCTAAATCCTTTATATCAGTTGGATTCACTATCAGCGCATCAGATAACTCAATAGATGCTCCGGCCATTTCACTTAAGATGAGTACACCTTTCCCTTCTCGTTTTGTTGCAATATACTCTTTTGCAACAAGGTTCATCCCATCCCTAAAAGGATTAACTAGACATATATCCGATATATGATACAAAGCTGTTATCTCTTCGAAGACGAATGACCTATAAAAATAATTGATTGGTTGCCATCCTGCTGTCGCATATTTACCATTGATGGCTCCTACCTTCTGGTCTATATCTTCTTTCAGCTTTGCATAAATATCAACATTGTCTCTTGATGGTGCTACAATCATAATGAGACTAACTTTTCCTCTGTATTGCGGTTGGTTTGCTAAGAAGTCTTCAAAGCACCTTAAACGCATAAGAATACCTTTGCTATAATCCAGCCTATCTACAGATAATATAAGTTTGCTGTTGCCAAACTCACCACGTAGTTTCTCTGCTTGTTTCTTTATATGAGGATTTAATAAAGCATTATGATACATATCATAGTTTATTCCCATTGGAAAAGCATCCACATCTACGATTCTGCCATCTAAATGAATTTCATCGAGCTTACAATCTAATTTCAGTACTCTATAAACAGCACTAATAAAATGCCTCATATATCCATGCGTATGAAAAGCAACAAGGTCAGCGCCCAACAGACCGTTTAAAATGTCACTTCTTTCAGGTAAGCACCTAAACAATTCATAAGAAGGGAATGGTATATGGTGGAAATAACCAATACTTACTTCAGGCATTCTTTCTTTTATCATTCGAGGTAAAAGCATCAATTGATAGTCCTGAATCCAAACAATATCATCAGGTTCTATTATATCCTTCGCTTTTTCACAGAATAAAGCATTCACTTCTTTATATACAGTCCAGTAGCAATTATTGTATCTAACATTGCTGAAAAAGTAATGAGAAAGCGGCCAAATTACACTGTTACTATATCCTTCATAATAATTTTCTATTTGTGAAGGAGTAAGATTAACCGAATGAAAGTTGAGATCAGTTAGTTGTTTGTCTATTTTCTGCTGTTCATCGACATCTTCAAGATACATTCCTGTCCAACCAACCCAATGTGTTTCCATATTTGTCTCTAATGAGTTCAGTCCGGTTGAAAGGCCTCCTGGGCTGGGAACAACCTTGTACTCATTTTCCTCTTCCACCACTTTTAGTGGTAATCTATTGGATATAATAATCAACTTCATAATACATATGTTTATATCGGGCAGGGCGGTCCGATTATTAAAAACAGAATAATTCTCTCGAACACAGACGGATGTAGTAAACCTATAGAAATTTTATTATCCTCTGATTAATTATCATACGAAGCCAAAAAGACGAACCTAAATTCTTTTAAGAAAACTGAATTATATATTGGCTATATTTCGGATTAACTCCGTATAAATAAGATGTCTACCGAATAAGTAGATTTTAAAGAGGAGAAAAACAAGGTCGTTCTCAATGTATTCAAGACTCTTACAAAGATAATAAAATTTGTCTAACCCATAAAAATACATAAAAGTTAGATTTTAACTAAAAAATATAACTTGCTAATATGTAGTTATTTTGTTGTATATTTACGACGTGTTTTATAGTAGAAAAAAGAGAAAAGAGCTAATCACAAGATCACAATCTTATCGTTTTATAATAGACCCGAGCGTTTCGGGAATATCAAACTCAGCACATTTTATGGATTCAAGTTTTTTCTTGCCCAAATCAGTCAATATAAAAGCTTATCTTCCTAGCCGACAATACGTCGGATAGTACCTTTCTTTTCGACCGACTTTATCACTTTCGATGTATTCGAATTAGTCAGACCCAATACGCTAGCCAATTCATTTGATGAATATTTTTGAGTATTTAGAGAACATAGCAGCATTCCTTCATTCAGGCGAAGATCATATAATTGTTGAAAGTTTAATTCAAAGTCATAAATCGCCCGATACACATCTCTGACCTGACATTGTGTTTTTACTTGCGAATTATCTATATTGTCTGCCATTTGGTATATGCAAGAAAAATAGCTATTGCGTCGTCACCTGCCGAAGGATATAACAGCGTGGTCGTTGCCCATGCTCCTTGCGGAGAAATCTCATAGAGGCTGACCAATTTGAAAAAGACACCCTAACAAATACTATTTTAAATCTCTAGATAATTTCTTTCCATATCTTGCTAAATTAATAAAAAAAACCGCGCGAAATATCACATCTCACACGGTTTAACAAAAACTTTTACAAAACTACACTGCTTCCGATATCTGATCGGTAGCATTTTTTATTTTCGCCATTTTTCTATTTTACAATAGAAAAAGAATGCCCGCAAGCTACTTCTACTTATATTTGTTTTGTAGCTATTAACAATACTTTAAGACGAAATACTTAGTAATCTCTTTTTGGCATAAAGTTCCAATAGTCGATATTAGTTATTATCTCTACAGTAACCTTGCGATCTCCTTCACGCACGATATGC